>JAGWSE010000068.1 GCA_028869395.1 Alphaproteobacteria bacterium
CGTCGACGACGAACCCGGTGGCGATGGTGAGCGCCATCAAGGACAGGTTGTTGAGGCTGTAGCCGAGCAGGTAGGTGACGCCGAGCGCGCCGATCAGGGAGACCGGCACGGCGAGGCTCGCGATGGCGGTGGCGCGCAGGCTGTGCAGGAAGAGGTAGATCACGGCCACGACCAGGGCGACGGCGAGGAACAGCTCCAGCTCCACGTGGTGGACCGAGGCGCGGATTCCGTTGGTGCGGTCGGACAGTATGGTCACCTTGACCGAGGGCGGCAGGCCCGCGGTGAGCGCCGGAAGCTGCTTCTTGATGGCGTCGACGGTCTTGATGACATTGGCGCCCGGCTGGCGCTGGACGTTGACGATGATGGCCGGCGTCAGGTTCGCCCAGGCCGCCAGGCGGACGTTTTCGGCCGAATCCACCACATGGCTGACGTCGGCCAGGCGGATGGGTGCGCCGTTCTTGAAGCCGACGATCAGGCTCTTGTAGTCGTCGGCCGTCAGCAGCTGGTCGTTGGCGTTGATCGCGTACTGCCGCATGGGCCCGTCGATGGAGCCCTTCGCGGCGTTGGCGTTGGCGTTGGCGATGGCGGTGCGCACCGCATCCATGCCGATGCCGCGCGAGGCCAGGGCCTGGGTGTCCACCTGGATCCGCACGGCCGGCCGCTGGCCGCCGGACAGCGAGACGAGGCCGACGCCGGGCTGCTGGCTGATCTTCTGGGCGAGCTGGGTGTTGACGAGGTTCTGCACCTCGGTCAGCGGCATGGCGTCGGAGGTGACGGCCAGCGTCAGGATCGGCGCATCGGCCGGGTTCACCTTGGCGTAGACCGGGGGCGCCGGCAGATCGGCCGGCAGCAGGGCGCCGCCGGCGTTGATCGCGGCCTGCACCTCCTGCTCGGCCACGTCGAGGCTGACGGTCAGGTCGAACTGCAAGGTAATGACCGAGGCGCCCGCCGAGCTCACCGCGCTCATCCGCTGCAGGCCCGACATCTGACCGAACTGTCGCTCGAGGGGCGCGGTCACAGTCTGGGCCATCACGTCGGGCGAGGCGCCAGGGTAGAGGGTCTGCACCTGGATGGTCGGGTAGTCGACCTGCGGCAGCGCCGAGAGCGGCATCAACCGCAGCGCCACCAGGCCCGCCAGCACGATGGCGACCATCAGCAGCGATGTCGCGATGGGGCGCAGGATGAAGGGGCGCGACGGGCCGCCGCCTTGCGGCGGAGGCGCGGGCGGCGGTTCGTCCGGCGGACGCAGGTCTTGCTCGGACATCAGCCCCCGCCCGCCCGAGCGCCTCCGACAGGGCCGCGCCGGCGCATCTGGCTCATCGCCGCCTGACAGGCCGCGCTCGCCTGGCCTGTTTTCTGGCGCAGGCACATGAAGGCCTCGCGGCCCTGCATGCCAGGACACAGGCGCTGCAGGTCGGCGCCGCACGCCTGGCGCATGGCCTGCCGGGCCGCCAGCATCTGGGGCGAGGGGGTGAAGCCGCCGGTGGGGTCGCCCCCGAATCCAGAGCCGGCCGACCGGGACTGAGTGGGAGCCTCAGCCTGCGCGGCCGCGGGGAGGGCGGCGGGCGCCTGTCCCGCCGGAGTGGAGCCGCCGGGGGTCGGGCGCCCGTGGCCGCCGAGGCCGGCCGCAGGCGCAGCTGGACAGCCCGGAGGCGGCGCCGGCATGGAGGGGCCGGCGTAGCCGCCCGCCGCGCCGCCTGCGCCAGGATGTCCGCCGAAGGCGCCCGGGCGTCCGCCCGCGCCAGGACGTCCGCCTCGGCCCATGAAGGCCGCGAACCGGCCGCCGCCGCCCCGCCCGCCGCGACCGGCGAAGCCCGCGAACGGGTTCTGGCCCGGCAGGACGACGCGCCCGCCCTGGGTGAGCCGGTCGCCACCTTCGGTGACCACCCGCTCGCAGCGCGACAGACCCGACAGGATCACGGCCTGGGTCGCGGTCGTCTGGCCGCGCTTGATGGGCTGCATGGTGACGGTCTGGTTGGGCTGCACCAGCCAGACGTAATCGCCGTTGGGACCGGTCCTGACCGCAGTGATCGGCACCACCACGGCGTTGTGCAGGGTGTCGAGCGTCATGCGGACGTTGACGAACTGGTTCGGGAACAACGCCCCGCCGGTGTTGGCGAAGCGGGCCTTGGCGCGAACCGTGCCGGTGGTCGGGTCCACCTGGTTGTCGAGGGTGGAGAAGGTCCCCTGCGCCAGCTGGGTGGTCCGCGTGCGGTCGAGCGCGGCGACCGGCAGAACCGCATGCGCCGAGCGGCGCATGATCGCCGGGACCTCGTCCTGCGGGACGGTGAACTCCACGTCGATGGGCGCGACCGAGGTCAACACCACAAGGCCATTGGCGTCGCCGGCGCTGATCAGGTTGCCGACGTCGACGGCGCGCAGGCCGACCCGCCCGTTCACGGGAGCGGTCACGCGGCTGTAGCCGAGGTTCAGCTGCGCCGTGCCCAGCGCGGCCTTGTCGGTGAGGACCACGCCTTCGAGCTGCTTGACGGTGGCGGCCTGGGTGTCGACGTCCTGTCGGGCGATGGAGTCCTGGGCGAGCAAGGTGCGATAACGACGGAGGGTCAGCTGCGCATTGGCGAGTTGGGCCTCGTCGCGGGTGAGCTGGCCCTGCGACTGCTCGAGCGCCATCTGCAGTGGGCGGGGGTCGATGACGGCGAGCGTCTGGCCGCGGCGCACCATCTGGCCTTCGCGGAACAGGATCCTGGTGATCACCCCCGAGACTTGCGGGCGCACGGTGACGGTGGCGGTCGGCGTGACCGTCCCCAGGGCGTCGAAGGTGACCGGAACATCGGCGGTGTTGGCGTAGGCGATGCCGACCGTCGTCGGCGGCCGTCCGCCGCGACGCCCGAACGACCCAGGTCCGCCCGCCTTCGTGCCGTGGATCAGGGCGTAGGCGCCCCACACGAGCCCGATCAGCAGCAGGATGACGATGAAGACGATCCAGGGCCTCTTCGAGGACAACTGGGCATACCGCCGGCGGCGCGGTTCACCCGCCGTGACCTCGTCCATTGGGCCTCCGTTTGCGCGACGACCAGCTTGACCGTACCGCGCAGCCTAGAACAACGCGGACGGAGGGCCGTTCCGTCGCCTTTGCAAATGAGACGGGGCGGCAGTTGGGCGGGTTCTTTTCCGGCCTCGTCGATTTGTTTCAGGCGCGGTCCATCCCGCGGGCGATTGTTTCCCTCCTCTCGCCAAGGTTCTGTCGCGCAACGGCTTTTCGCGCCTAGGCCTCGCCGCTCGCAAGCAGCTCGTCGAAGTAGGCGATGGTCCGGCGGATGCCTTCCTCGAGGTGCACCGTCGGTTGCCAGTCCAGGATCGCCTTGGCCTTGGAGATGTCGGGCTGGCGCTGGCGCGGGTCGTCGGGCGGCAGGGGGCGGAACTCGATCTTCGATTTGGAGCCGGTGAGCTCCACGACCACCTCGGCCAGCTGCTTCATCGTGAACTCGCCGGGATTGCCGAGGTTGATGGGCCCGGTGACCTCGTCGCCCGTCGCCATCAGCCGCAGGAAGCCCTCGACCAGGTCGTCGACGTAGCAGAACGAGCGCGTCTGCTGGCCGTCGCCGTAGAGGGTGATGGCCTGGCCCTTCAGCGCCTGGACCACGAAATTGGAGACCACCCGGCCGTCGTTGGGGTGCATGCGGGGGCCATAGGTGTTGAAGATCCGCGCGACCTTGATCCGGAGCCGGTGCTGGCGGTGGTAGTCGAAGAACAGCGTCTCGGCGCAGCGCTTGCCCTCGTCGTAGCAGGAGCGGAAGCCGATCGGGTTCACGTTGCCCCAGTATTCCTCGGTCTGCGGATGCTCGGTGGGATCGCCGTAGACCTCGCTGGTGGAAGCCTGGAAGATCTTGGCGCGCCGGCGCTTGGCGAGCCCCAGCATGTTGATCGCCCCGTGGACCGAGGTCTTCGTCGTCTGCACGGGGTCGAACTGGTAATGGATCGGCGAGGCCGGGCAGGCCAGGTTGTAGATCTCGTCGATCTCCACGAAGAGCGGAAACGTCACGTCGTGGCGCATCAGCTCGAAGTTCTGATCCTCTAGCAGGTGGGCGACGTTGCGCCTTGTGCCGGTGTAGAAATTGTCCACGCACAGGACCTCATGGCCCTGGGCGATGAGCCGCTCGCACAGGTGCGAGCCGATGAATCCGGCGCCGCCGGTGACCAGAATCCGCTTCATGCTTTCGGCTTTCGAGCAACCGCCAGACCAGGCGCCACGATCACCGATTCTGCCCAAAGACGCTTGCCGGAATCGAGCGCCCGCGCGGCGCGGCGCACGGCCCGGTGAGCCGCGACGAAGGTTTCCCGTCCTGAGCTTTGCAACAACCCCGCAGGCCGTGCGTTCAAAAGCGCGGCCGAGTAATGCGGCGCCGGGGTTCTGGGCGCCTTGAGGAGGGCGGCCGAACCATGATGGACAAGATCCGCGAGCTGATCGACCAGCACGCCGGCCTGCCGCAGGGCGCGGCGGAGATCGGCGATGACACCGACCTTTATCGCCTCGGCATGAAGTCGTTCGCGTCCGTCCAGCTGATGCTGGCGCTGGAGGAAGCGTTCAACATCGAGTTTCCGGAGGAAATGCTGAATCGGGCGACGTTCCGGAGCGCGTCAGCGATCGCGCGCGCGGTCGAAAGCCTGTCGCCGGGCTCGCTGGCGGCATGAAGCCCCTCGGCGAAGTGGCGGGGGCCAGCCTCGCCGACCGCGTGCAGGCCGCAGTCGAAGCCGCCGGCCGGCACGCGGAATCCGTCGATCGCGAAGGTCGCTTCCCCATCGAGGCCATAGAGGCTCTGCGCGACAACCGTCTGATGGGCTTCGCCGTGCCGGCCGAACTGGGCGGGGAGGGGGCGGGCCTCGCCGAGATCGCGCCGATCTGCACCGCCCTGGGCGGCGCCTGCGCTTCGGCGGCGATGGTGTTCGCGATGCACCACATCTGCCTGGCCAACCTGATCGACTGCGGGATGGAAAGCCCTTGGCATCGCGACCTGATGCACCGCGCGGCCACCGAGCAGTTGCTGTTCGCCTCTTCGACCACCGAAGCCGGCGTGGGCGGGGACCTGCGCCAGTCGATCTGTGCGGTCGAGGCGGAGGGCGAGCGGTTCAACCTCGCCAAGGCCGCGCCGGTGATCTCCTACGGCGAGGAGACGGACGCCATCTTCGCGACCGCCCGGCGTGATCCCGAGGCGCCCTCGTCCGACCAGGTGCTGGCGGTGGTCCTGCGCGATCAGTACCAGCTGGAGCGGGTCTCGACCTGGGACGCTCTGGGGATGCGCGGCACCTGCAGCCACGGTTTCCGCTTCAAGGCGAGCGCGCCGGTCGAGCAGATCCTGCCGCGGCCCTTCGCGGACATCGCCGCGGAATCGATGATCGCCGCCTCTCACATCCTCTGGAGCAGCGTCTGGTGCGGGATCGCCGCCGACGGCATGGCCAAGGCGCAGGCTTTCGTCATCAACGAGGCGAAGAAATCGCCGGGCGTGGTTCCGGCCAACGCGGCCAAGCTCGCCGAGGCCTACGCCCGATTCCGCACGATCGAAGCCGCGATCGCCGATGCGCTGAGCCGCTGGGCGGCCATGCGCGCGGCTCCGGAACGCGCCGCCACCGTCGGCTTCAGCCTGGCGATGAACGCCTTGAAGGTGTCGGTTTCGACGGTCGCCCTGCAGGTGGTGGAGGACTGCCTGATGATCTGCGGCCTGCAGGGCTACAAGAACACCGGGCCCTATGGCCTCGGGCGGCATCTGCGGGACATCCATTCCGCCCGCCTGATGATCTCCAACGACCGGATCATGGCCGGCGCCGGCCAGATGATGCTGATCCAGCGCTCGCCTGCCGCCCGGAGGGCCTAGAGATGGACGCAGCTCCCACCCTGCTGGACCAGATGATCGCCGCGGGCCACCTGGTCCCGACCGGCGTCGATGGCATCTACGGCCGAAGCGGCGTCTTCGAGGACGTCATCGCGCGCTTCGAAGCGCTGGTGACCGAGGTCGGGCGCGACGACGGCGCGGAGGTGCTCCGCTTCCCGCCGGCGGTCACGCGATCGCAGCTCGAGACCAGCGGCTACATGAAGAGCTTCCCGCAACTGGCGGGCACCGTTCACGCCTTCTGCGGCGGGGACCATGACCACGCCTTCCTCCTGGAGAAGATCGACCGCGGCGAGGACTGGACGAAGGACCAGGTCGCCACCGACGTCGCGCTGACGCCCGCCGCCTGTTACCCACTTTATCCGATGCTCGCTGCCCAGGGCCCCCTGCCGGCCGGGGGACGCCTGTTCGACGTGCAGTCCTACTGCTTCCGGCACGAGCCCTCCACCGACCCCTGCCGTATGCAACTTTTCCGCATGCGCGAGTACGTGCGGGCCGGTACGCCGGAACAGGTGCAAGATTTCCGCGCGATGTGGATCGAGCGCGCCAAGTCTTTGATCGCGAAACTCGAGTTGCCGTTCGACGTCGTGCCGGCGAACGACCCCTTTTTTGGTCGCGCGGGCAAGATGATGAAACTTAGCCAGCGCGAGCAAGGTTTGAAGCTCGAGATGGTGATCCCTGTGGCCAACACGCAGCCGACCGCCTGTCTGAGCTTCAACTACCACCAGGATCACTTCGGGAGCACCTGGGGTGTCAGGCTGGCGGACGGGGCTCCGGCGCATACCGGCTGCGTGGGTTTCGGGCTCGAGCGCCTGGCGCTGGCGCTGTTCAAGCGCCACGGTCTCGACCCGCAAGGGTGGCCATCAGGAGTACGTGGCCTTCTGTGGGGTTGAGTTGAACGCCTGTCTTGCCAGCGTGAATGTTCAGACTTTCCGCCCCCACCCGCTTCATGGGGCGGATCGCTGCTGGACGGAGACCAACTGCTATATCGATCTGTGGATCGAGGTGCTGCACGCGCTCGGGCTGCCGCCCGAGGCGGCGCTGGGCTTCACGGCGGCCCAGGATTTCGAGGGCGACCAATTCACCTTCACCAAGTTCCCGTTGGAGGACCTCGAGACCCTCTACGGCCTCAAGGCCACCGAGCTCGGGATTTACGAGCCGGTGGAGCGGCACGTGGCGCGGCAGATGGCGCGCGGACGGATGTGCCTCGTCGAAGTGGATTCCTTCTACCTGCCCGACACAGCCGGGACGAGTTACCGGAAGGAGCACGGCAAGACGACGATCGCGCCCAATCGCCTGGACGTGGAGGCCAAGCGCGTGGAGTACTTCCACAACGCGGCCTATGCGGTGGCGGAGGGTGAGGATTTCGAGGGTCTCTTCCCATCGCTCGAGGATGGCCGCCCCGGGATCTGGCCCTACGTCGAGTTCACCACCCTCGATCCGATCCGCCGCCGGCCCGAGGCGCTGAAGGCCATCGCCGGCGAGGTCTACGCCTGGCATTGGGGCCGCCGTCCGATGGCGAACCCGATCCGCGCCTTCCAGGCCGCCGCCCCCGAACAGATCGAGCGGTTGGCCGGGTCGCAATCCGGGTTCCACGCCTATGCCTTCCACAATCTGCGGCTTCTCGGCGCCAACTTCGAGCTCCTGGGAAGCGGCCTGAAGTGGCTCAACGAGGCCGATCCGCGGGTCGCGCTCTGCCGCCGAATTGCAGAGACGGCCAAGACGGCGCAGTTCCAGCTCGCCCGGACCATGGTGCGGCGCAAGCTCGATGGCTTCGTGCACACGCTCGACCCTGCGGCCGAGGCGTGGGAGGCTCTCTTCGAGGCGGCGCAGGCCCGCGCGGCCTGAACCCGAACCGCTGGGACGACGGATGGGGCGCATCGGGTGGGCCGTCGGAGACCGTGAAACAAGCCTGACCGACGGCTGGCGGCTCAGCCTGACGCCGCCGGGCGCCTGCTCTGGTCCCGCCGAGGCCGCCCGCCTCGCCGACTGGGTTCCCGCCCGCGCGCCGGGGACCACCGCCCAGGCGCTGGAGGCCGCGGGCCGATGGAGCCGCGCCGCGCCGACGCCGCTGGACGACCAGGACGCCTGGTGGCGGCTCTCACTGCCGGAAAGCGGCCGCCGGCGCCTGCGGTTCGACGGGCTGGCGACACTGGCCGAGGTCTGGGTCGACGAGACGCCGGTGCTGGCCTCCAGCTCCATGTTCCAGCCGCGGGAGGCGGAGGTGGAGATCCCACCCGGCGCGACCTTGTGGATCTGCTTCCGGGCGCTGAAACCGAGGCTTCTGGCGAAGGGACCGCGGGCGCGGTGGCGACCCTTCATGATGGACAACCAGGGCCTTCGCCTCGTCCGCGTCAGCCTGCTCGGCCACATGCCGGGCTGGCGGCCGGCGGTGGACACCGTCGGACCCTGGCGGCCGGTGTGGCTGATCGAGGCGGGACCGGTGCGGGCGGACGATGTCCGGCTTCGGGCCGACTGGCAGGCGACGGGCGCGCGGCTGGAGGTCGAGGCCGAGGTCCACGGGGCTCGCGGCCGGCTCGAGCTTCACTGCGCCGGCGCGGCCGCGGCCTTCGAACCCGTCGGTGAGAACCGCTTCCGCGCGAGCCTGCGCGCCCCCGAGGCGAGGCCGTGGTTTCCGCATACGCACGGCGATCAGCCGCTCTACGACGTCCGGATTGTCGGCGAAGGCATCGACATCGGCCTCGGGCGCACTGGCTTCCGGCGCGTCGACGTCGATCGCGGGCTTGACGGCAAGGGGTTCGCGTTGCGGATCAACGATGAGGCCGTCTTTTGCCGCGGCGCGTCCTGGGTGGCGCCCGACGCGGTGGGGCTCGGCTGTGGGCGGGCGGATTACGAACCGACGCTCAGGCTCATGCGCGATGCGGGCATGAACATGGTCCGGCTCAGCGGCGCCGGCGTCTACGAGAGCGCCGCCTTCTTCGAGCTCTGCGACGAACTCGGGATCATGGTCTGGCAGGACTTCATGTTCGCCAACTTCGACTATCCGGCCTCCGACCCGGCCTTCGTCGAGGCCGTGCGCGCGGAAGCCGCCAGCCTTCTCGAGGAGATCCAGGGCTCGCCATCGCTGGCGGTCCTGTGCGGCGGCAGCGAGGTGAAGCAGCAGGCGGCGATGATGGGGCTTGCGGGCCTCGCTTGGCCGTTGTTCGACGAGGTGCTGGCGCAGGCTGCGCGGGAAGGCGCGCCCGGCGCGCCCTATCTGCCCAATACGCCGACCGGCGGCTCGCTGCCGTTCGTCGCGAACGAGGGCGTGACCCACTACTACGGCGTGGGCGCGTACGAGCGGCCGCTGGACGATGCGCGCCGCGCGGGCGTGCGGTTCGCCAGCGAGTGCCTGGCCTTCGCCAACGTGCCTCAGCCGGAGACGCTCGCGCGGGCGCTGGGGGTCCCTGCCGTGCACGATCCGCGCTGGAAGGCTCGCGTGCCGCGCGACCGCGGCGCAAGCTGGGACTTCGAGGATGTCCGCGACCACTATCTGAGGCGGCTCTATGAGGAGGATCCGTATGAGCTCAGGCGACGCGATCCGGAGCTCTATCTCGACCTGGCGCGCAAGGTCAGCGGCGATGTCATGGTCGCGGTGTTCAGCGAGTGGCGCCGGAGGCGCTCGAGCTGCGCCGGAGGTCTCGTCTGGCTTCTGCAGGACTGCGAGGCCGGCCCCGGCTGGGGACTGATCGATGCGTTGGGCGAGCCGAAACCCTGCTGGTACGCCCTCAAGCGCGTCCTGCAGCCTCGCCAGGTGCTGATCACCGACGAGGGCGTGAACGGCCTATCGATCCACCTGATCAACGAGGCGGCCGAGCCGTTCTCGGGTGAGCTGCGGCTGGCGGCCCACGGTCGCGAGCCCGGACCGATCGTGGATGTGCGGCGTATGGTGGAGCTCAAGCCGCGGGAAGCGGCCGAGCTTTCGGGATTCGAGCTTCTCGGGCGGTTCTTCGACCTGTCCTACGCCTATCGCTTCGGTCCGCGGACGCATGAGGCGGTGACAGCCCAGTTGATCGGGGCGGGCGGCGAGGTGATTTCGGAGGCCTGCCATTTGCTGGCGCCGCCGCGTGTCGGCGCGGGCGAGGTCGCCGCCGAGCTGGCGCAGGACGCCTCCGGCTGGACGCTGACGCTCACCGCCGAGCGGCTGCAACCCCATGTGCACATCTCCGACGCGGGATTCCGGCCGTCCGACGACGGTTTCGTCCTTCTGCCCGGCGAGGCCAAGCGGGTGCGGCTTTCAGGTCGGCAGCAGACCGCCGGCCGTCCCGAGGGCGAAATCCTGGGGCTCGGCGGCCGCCTGCTCGGCGCCTACGGCGCCTGACGGCGAGGGGCTGCTCAGGGCGGCGCGCCGTATAGTCTCCAGAAGCGCCATGCGGGCGGCCTTCGGGGTGAGCGCATGGTCGGCCCCTTCGAGGAAGGTGAGCGACAGGTCGCCGTAGCGGCGCAGCCGGTCGCCCTCGGCGCCGAAGAACTGGCGGAAGACCTCGTGCGCCTCGCGATCGCGGCTGATCAGCAGCTGGATGCGCACGCCGCGCTCCTGCAGCCCGCCGAACGTCTCACGGATCTGCTGGCGACGCGCTCGCGCCTGGCCGCGCAGGATCGCCCGGGTAAGCGCGATCGTCGCCGACGAGAGCTTGGCCAGGGCCACATCCAGGTCGAGCTCGCCGCGCATCCAACGCATGAAGAGCTTCGCCGGGTTCTTCGCCTGCTTGCGGTAGTGGCCGACCTTCTCGCTGGCCAGTTCGTAGCTGCCGTCGCGCTCCCAGATATAGCGGAGCTGGTTGACCAGGATGATATCCCCGATCCGTTCGTCGCGGGCGGCGGCGTTGAAGGCCGCGAAGGCGCCGGAGCAGCGGCCGACCGGCAGCACCGGGCCGAAACCGCGGGCGAGGAGCCAGTCGAACCCTTGCCGGGCGTCGGCGATGTGGCGTTCGTCATAGAGCCGCACCGGGGCGTCGGAGAGCGGGCCCGAGGCGTCGCCCACGTCGGTGGCGTCCATCCGGAAGGAGGCGACGCCGTCGCGGGCCAGCGCGCGGGCGGCCTCGACCGCGCCCCTGGCCCAGCCGGTATGCGCATCGCCCCCGGCGCTCAGCAGCAGCACGGTCGCGCCGCGGCGCGCGGCGCGCGGCTCGCAGAGCACGCCGACGAGGTGGTCATCGGCGCCGAAGCGGACGGTGGTCTCGACGAATTCGGGGTCTTCCAGGATGGCGGGAGCACGCCACGGCTCGGCCCTGCCGCCGGGCTCCGGCGCGACGCGCTCGGCAATCCAGCGGACAGCGGCCTCGATCGTGGCGCGTGGCGGTCGCCCGGAGGTCGGATTGGTCACCGCCTCGTCGTAACCGGCGTAGGGCGCCTCTGCGACCTGGGCGCCGAGCGCGCGGAGCCGCTCGGAGAGCCTTGCCTCGGTTGGGCGGCCGCGGCCCACCAGCAAGACTGCGGGCGCTGTCCCCTCCACCGCGCTGATGTCGAGGCCGGCGAGCTCGGTCCGCAGCGCGTCCGGCATCTCGAACCCGGCGATCGCGCCGGGACCGGCGTCATTCTCGAGCTGCATGGTCTCGGAGACCGTGATGCCCCAGACCGATAGCTCGCGCAGGAATTCCCGTCCGCGGACGACCGGAGCCAGCAGCACGGTTGCGGCGGCCCCGAGCTCGGCCGCCATGAGGGCCGCAAGGCTCGCGCCCAGGCCCTGGCCCACGAGTACGATCCGACGCGCGCCGGTGTGGGCGCGCAGCACCTCGGCCGCGCGCAGGACGGATGTCTTCAGCTGATCGAGGGCCGTCAGGTCCGCGGTCTCGCCCAAGGAGTCGCCGGTTCCGGGGTAGTCGAAGCGCAGCGTGGGATAGCCTTGCGCGGCCAGCGCATCGGCCAGCATCCGCCAGGGACGGCGCATGCAAAGCGCCTCGAAACCCCAGGGGCTGAGCATGAGGACAGCCGTCCGGCCCGACGCCGGATGCAACCAGCCTGCGCATCCATCGAACACCAACGGCTGCGACAAATCCCCGGCCTCCTCCCCGTCCAGCGCCATGGTTGAGCCTCCGTGGCCAAAACCACGAAGCTTCGAGGCGGTTCCGGGAAAGCCGGCTAAGTTTTCGAGAGCGGCGGTCTCAGGCGAGGCCTTCGGCGGCCTTGTGGGTCCTGGATCCGGCGGCCTTGGCCGCCGGAGCCGGCGCGCGGGCGCCGAGCCGCTCGATCAGGTGGTCGCCCACGCGCAGCGCATTGGCGACCGTCGTGAGTGTCGGGTTCACCGCCGCGATCGAGGGGAAGAAGCTGGTGTCGACGACATAGAGGTTGTCGAGTTCGTGGGCCTTGCACCAGGGATCCAGGACCGAGCTCTGGGGATTGGCGCCGAACCGCACCGTGCCGGCCTGGTGCGCGGTCCCGTACAGCGGCAGCAGGCTGTCGAACTGGAAGTGGTGCTGCGAGATCGGGTGGGCGTGGTCGACGAAACCGTCGAGCGAGGCCTTGAGCTTGCCGACCAGCCGCTCGTGCCCTTCGAGGTTGTTGTAGGCGTAGTCGAGGTGGATGCGTCCGTCGGAGGTCAGCCGCACGCGGTTCTGCGGGAGGGGGAGGTCCTCTGAGATCACCAGCATGGAGAGCATGCGCTCGGCGAGCGCCTGGCTCATGACATCGGGAACGAGCCCCGGCGGCAACCAGTCGGAGACCTCGCCCTCCAGGGTCTGGCCGGACATGTATTCCAGCAGCTGGATGTGCCCCATGGGCTTGTCGTAACCGCCGGCCGGATCGCCCCAGTAGAAGTCGTTGACCGCCAGCGTCTTCGGGAAGGTCACGTCCACCCTCTGCTCGGTCAGCGAGACCATGGCCGTGAGGGTGTGGAACATGTAGTTGCGCCCGACCTGGTCGGAGCCGTTCGCGAGCCCGTTCGGATGGGCGGCGTTGGCCGAGCCCAGCAGCACCACGGCGGTGTTGGCCGCGCCGGCGGCAAGCACCACGATATCGCCGCTCCAGCGCTCTTCTCCGCCTTCGGTCTGGCAGACGACCTCGGTGACCGTCTTGCCCGACGGATCGGTCTCGAGGCGCACGACCTTTCGGCCGGTGAGTAGGGTGACGTTGGATGCGCCGAGCAGGGGCTCGATCGCGAGGGTTCGGGCGTCGGACTTGGCCTTCAAGAGGCACGGGAAACCGCCGCAGGTCTTGCACTTGATGCAGGCCGACGTGACCGGATGCGCCTGGTCGAGATTGACGCCCAACGGCAGGGAGAACGGCCGCCAGCCCTGGTTCTCCCAGTGGGTCTTCAAGAGGGCGACGCCGGGATCGTGGTGGATCGCGGCGTAGGCGTAGGGCGGCTCGTCGCCGGCCTCGGTGGGATCGTCGCCGCGCGAGCCGTGCACCCGCCACAGCGTCTCGGCCTCGGCGTAGTAGGGGGCAAGATCGGTCAGGTCGATCGGCCAGGCTGGCGAGGTCCCGCCGGCGTGCTGCACCTCTTCGAAGTCGCGGCCTCGAAAGCGCAGCAGCGCCGCGCCGTAGAAGGTGGTGTTGCCGCCCACCCAGTAGTGGGTGTTGGGCGTAAACGCCTTTCCCGTCTTGTCGTACCACTTCTCCTGCGTGCGGTAGCGATGCTGCACGAACACCGACCGCGGGCTCCAGTTCTCGGCTTCGCGCGGCAGGTGGTCGCCGCGTTCCAGGATCAGGATCGACTTGCCAGTCGGCGCCAGACGCTGCGCGAGCGTTCCACCGCCCGCGCCGGAGCCCACGATCACCACGTCGAAATGCGCCACGGCCTCAACTCTCCAGATGATACTTCGCCGCTCCCCGGCGCACCGCAAAGCTGACGAGGGATTCGGGCAAATAATGGAGCAGGGCGGCGGCGACCTTGTTGTGCCAGCCCGGCACGACGACAACCTGCCCGCGCGCGTTGGCGGCGATGGCGATCTCGGCCACCTGGTCGGCGGTCTGGAAGAAGCGGCGCGGCGCCTGTTCCATGAGGGCTTGGGTGCCGTTCACCTCGGCGAACTCGGTGAGGGTGAACCCCGGGCAGACGGCGGTCACGCGCAGCCCTTTCGCGCCATATTCGGCGTCCAGGGCCTGGGAGAACTTGATGGCGAGGCTCTTGGCGCCCGGATAGAGCGTGTGGCCGGGCGCGCCGGGCGCGAAGCCCGCCAGCGAGGCCACGTTGACGATCGCGCCCGAGCCGCGCGCCGCCATCGCGGGAACGACGCCATAGGCAAGTCCGCAGGCGTTCACCACGAGGATCATCAGAAAGTCCCGCTGGCGCTCCCAGGGGACGCCCGTGAAGCTCTGGGCGATGCCGAAACCGGCGTTGTTGACCAGGACGTCGACCGTCCGGCCGCGCGCCTCCACGGCGGCGAGGATCGGCCGCCAGGCCTCGAAGGCGGCCAGGTCGGCGGGGACGGCGAAGGCGTCGACATCGTGCTCGCGCGAGAGGTCCGCGGCCAAGGCTTCGAGGCGATCGGCCCGTCGGGCGACCAGCGCCAGATCGTGGCCGCGCCGGGCGTAGCCCCGCGCGAAGGCCGCGCCGATTCCGGCCGAGGCGCCGGTGATGAGCGCTAGCGGCCGGGTAGCGCCGGCCTGGAGGGATGTCATCGAAAGCCCTGTTCCCCGCGAGGGGCGCACTCTGCGTCCGCAGCGGCCGGCAGGTCAAACCACGGCGCGCCTCAGCGGGGCGGGCGCGGCTTGCGCACTCGCGCCTTGCGCCGCGCCGCCGCCGCGACGGACAGTAGAACGACCAGCCCACCGCCAAGGGTGAACAACGGATGCAGGGTCACGAAGCCGATCGGTCCGTGGAAGGCGCTGAGGCGGCTCATGGCCTGGTCTCCTCGTGGCGGCGACGCGGGGCGAGCCCGCGCAGCCTGACACGCAAATCTGCGCCGGGCGCATGAAAGCTCAACGACAGGAAGGCGCGGCTCCGTCGAGGCGCGTCTTGATTTCCCGCAATGGGGGTGCGGCGCCCCTGCGCATCACATCGGTGCTGGACTGACGCTGCGTCGGCGGTGAAGCTCAGGGGAAAAGAGACGGCGGGGAAACGCGTGGCTTCGGCCCAGGATATCGAGAACCGGATACCCATCACCGGGGCCCTGATGCTGGCCACGCTGATGAACACGCTGGATTCGACGATCGCCAACGTCGCCCTGCCGCACATCCAGGGCAGCGTGTCGGCGGCCCAGGACGAGATCACCTGGGTCCTCACCTCCTACATCATCGCCACGGCGATCATGACGCCCCTCTCGGGCTGGCTGTCCCAGAAGATCGGGCTGAAGCGGATGCTGCTGATCTCGATCGCGGCCTTCACGCTCGCCTCGATGGCTTGCGGGATCGCCACCAGCCTTCCGGAGATCGTGGCGTTTCGTCTGCTGCAGGGGATCGCCGGCGCCTCCCTCATGCCGCTGTCGCAGACGGTCATGCTCAACGTCTATCCGCAGCGCCTGATGCCGCGGGTGATGAGCATCTGGAGCGCGGCGGTGATCATGGGTCCGATCATCGGACCGACGGTCGGCGGCTGGATCACCGAGAACCTCACCTGGCGGTGGTGCTTCTACATCAACCTGCCGGTCGGCATCCTGGCGTTCCTGGGCCTGTGGACCTTCATGGGCCACGACGAGGGCGGCCGACAGCGCCCGTTCGACTTCCTGGGCTTCGGGGCGCTGGTGATGTTCGTGCTGGGCTTCCAGGTGATGGTGGACCGGGGCCCCAGCCAGGACTGGTTCCACTCCAAGGAGATCTGGACCGAACTGATCCTGGCGGTGATCGGCCTCTATGTGTTCGTGATCCAGACCGCGACGTCGGAGAACCCGTTCTTCCACCGCGACCTGGCCAAGGACGGCAACTTCGTCGGCACCACCATCTTCGGCTTCTTCGTGGGCGCGCTGCTGTTCTCCACGAGCGCGCTGCTGCCCTCGTTCATGCAGAACCTGATGGGCTATTCGGCGCTGCAGAGCGGTCTC
>JAGWSE010000069.1 GCA_028869395.1 Alphaproteobacteria bacterium
CGACGCATGGCGCTCCTCAAACGAAGACCGCCGCGACCAGGGTCTCCCCAACGACGCGGCGGCCCAAATTCTACAGCGAAGTCAGGGCCTTACGAGCCCAGGCGTTCCTGGATGAACTTCACCGCGTCGCCGACGGTCTGGATGTGCTCGGCCGCGTCGTCGGGGATCTCGATGTCGAACTCCTCCTCGAAGGCCATGACCAGCTCGACGTTGTCGAGGCTGTCGGCGCCCAGGTCGTCGATGAAGCTGGCCTTCTCGGTCACCTTCTCCGGATCGGCGTCCAGGTGTTCGATAACGATCTTGCGGACGCGCTCTAGGACGTCGGACATCAGTTAGGTCCCCTTAAAAGTTCAGGCTCTGCATCGGCGAGCCGGCCAGCGAAGTCAACCGTCCGGATCGGCGCATTTGAAGTCGATGGCGCGTAGCATGTTCCTCGCGGTCAGGCGAGCGCCAGATCAAGCCCTTAGATCATGGCCATGCCGCCGTTGACGTGCAGGGTCTGGCCGGTCACGTAGCCGGCCTCGTCGCTGGCCAGATAGACGCAGGCCGCCGCCACGTCGGAGCCCTTGCCGAGCCGCGCCTGGGGGATGGTCTGCAGGATCGCCGCCTTCTGCTGCTCGGTGAGCGCATCGGTCATCGGGCTCTCGATGAAGCCCGGCGACACGCAGTTCACGGTGATGCCGCGGGTGGCGACCTCCTGGGCCAGGCTCTTGGAGAAGCCGATCATCCCGGCCTTCGAGGCGGCGTAGTTGGCCTGCCCCGGATTGCCCATCACGCCCACCACCGAAGTGATCCCGATGATGCGGCCGAACCGGCGGCGCATCATGCCCTTGGCGGCGGCGCGGCTGAGCCGGAAATAGCTCTCCAGATTGACCTTGAGCACCGCCTCCCAGTCGTCGTCCTTCATGCGCAGAAGCAGGCCGTCGCGGGTGATCCCGGCGTTGGCCACCATGACGTCGAGCGGCTTGCCGGCCGCCTGCTCGGCGGCGTCCACCAGCCCGTCCACCGCGGCCGGGTCGGCGAGGTTGGCCGCGACGGCGGAGGTCCGTTCGCCCAGCTCGCCCGCCAGCTGCTCCAGCACGCTCTCGCGCGTCCCGGAGAGCACCACATGGGCGCCCTGGGCGTGGAACGCCCGCGCGATGGCCGAGCCCAGCCCGCCGGTGGCCCCGGTCACGAGCGCGGTCTTGCCGGTGAGGTCGAACATGGACTTGGCGCTCCTTATAGAGTCCTGGCGAAGGCTTCGAGGTCGGCGGGGCTGTTGAGCGGGCTCGCCTCGGCGTCGGGCGCGATGCGCTTGACCATGCCCGAGAGCACCTTGCCGGCGCCGGCTTCGGCGAAGCGGGTCACCCCGCCTTCGTTCGCCAGCCACAGCACGCTTTCGCGCCAGCGGACCCGGCCGGTCACCTGCTCGACCAGCAGCCGCCGGATCGCCTCCGGATCGTTGGTCGGGCGCGCCGTCACGTTCGCCACCACCGGCGCGCGCGGGGCCAGGATGGTCGCCGCCGCCAGCGCCTGGGCCATCTCGTCCGCCGCCGGCTGCATCAAGGGACAGTGGAAGGGCGCCGAGACGTTCAGCGGGATGGCCCGCGCGCCGAGCGCCTTGGCCGCCTCGATGGCCGCGTCCACCGCCGCCTTGGCGCCGGAGATCACCACATTGCCCTGGTTGTTGTCGTTGGCCACCACGCAGACGCCGACCTTGGCGCCGGCCGCGGCCGCCTCTTCCGCCAGCGCCACGTCCGTCTTCGGGCCGATCAGCGAGGCCATCGCCCCCTCGCCCACCGGCACGGCGCGCTGCATGGCCTGGCCGCGCAGCTTCAGGAGGCGCGCGGTCTCGGCGAGGCTGATCGCGCCGGCCGCGGCCAGGGCGGAATATTCGCCGAGGCTGTGGCCGGCGACGAACGCCGCCTTCTCCACGCCCACCCCGAACTCGCGCTCGAGGGTGCGCATCACCGCCAGGCTCACCGCCATCAGCGCCGGCTGGGCGTTCTCGGTGAGGGTGAGCTGGTCCTCCGGGCCTTCGCGCATCAGCCGCGACAGCTTCTGTCCGAGGGCCTCGTCCACTTCCTCGAAGACGTCGCGGGCCGCGGCGAAGGCGTCGGCAAGCTCCGCGCCCATGCCGACCGCCTGGCTGCCCTGGCCCGGGAAGATGAAGGCGAGGCTCATGAAACGCGCTCCCGTCTGAAGACTCCGAGCGGCGAGGGTTAGGGGATATGATTATGCTCGGCAAGAAGCCGGGAGGAACGCATGCGGGCGGTGGTCAGGCGCGACAGGCAGCTGATCTGCGACGAGATCGGCGAGCTCGAACCCGCCGAGGGCCAGGTGCTGGTCCGCACCCTGGCCTGCGGCATCTGCGGCTCGGACCTGCACGCGCTCCACCACATGGAGCACATGATCGAGCTGTCCCGCCGCGCCGGCGGACTGGACAACGGCTTCGATCCCAGCGCCGACACCGTCTTCGGGCACGAGTTCTGCGCCGAGGTGCTGGACTTCGGCCCAGGCTGCAGCCGCGCCATCAGGTCCGGCGCGCGGGTGGTCAGCGTCCCCGCCACCCTGACCCCGGGCGGCATGGAGCTGCTGGGCTTCTCGAACCGGCTCCCCGGCGGCTTCGCCGAGCGCATGCTGCTCAGCGAAGCCATGCTGCTGAAGGTCCCGAACGGCCTGCCCACCGATCAGGCTGCGATGACCGAGCCCTTCGCGGTGGGCGCCCATGCCGTGGCCAAGGCCCGCATGGACCCCGACTCGGTCGCCCTTGTCGTGGGCTGCGGGCCGGTCGGCCTGGCGGTCATCGCCGGGCTGAAGGCGGCCGGTCATGGACCGGTGATCGCCGCCGACTTCTCGCCGCGCCGCAGGGCCGCCGCCGAGACGCTCGGCGCCGACATCGTCGTCGACCCCGCAACGGAGTCGCCGCACGAGCGCTGGGAGGCGCTGGGCGTGCCCAGGACCCGCGCTGCGCAGGGCCTGATGCGGATGATGGGCAAGGGCTTCGGGCGTCCCGTCGTCTTCGAATGCGTCGGCGCGCCCGGCGTGCTGCAGGCCCTGATCGAGGCCGCCCCCGCCGGCGCCCAGATCGTCGTCGCCGGGGTGTGCATGGAGACCGATCGCATCGAGCCCTCCATCGCCATCACCAAGGAGGTCGAGCTGACCTTCGTGTTCGGCTACACGCCGGAGGAGTTCGCCGGCACGCTGCGCCAGCTGGCCGAGGGGGTCATCGAGGTTTCCGGCCTGGTCACCGGCAAGGTGGGCCTGGAGGGCGTGGCGCAGGCCTTCAAGGACCTGGGCGATCCCGAGGCCCACG
>JAGWSE010000070.1 GCA_028869395.1 Alphaproteobacteria bacterium
ACGACACCGGCCCCGACTTCCTGCTGAAGCAGATCCCGGCGGTGAACGGCGCGCTGGTGGCGCTCGACCCGCAGACCGGACGCGTGCTGGCGATGGTCGGCGGCTATTCCTTCTCGCTGTCGAACTTCAACCGGGCGACCCAGGCGCTGCGCCAGCCGGGCTCGGCGTTCAAGCCGATCGTCTACGCCGAGGCGCTGGAGAACGGCGGCTTCACCCCGGCCAGCGTGGTGATGGACGCCCCGATCAGCCTGCCGGGCGCCAACGGCACGGTTTGGAGCCCGCAGAACTACGAGCACACGTACTACGGGCCGCTGGTTTTCCGCCGCGGCCTGGAGCTGTCACGCAACACCATGACGGTGCGCATCGCCCAGAGCGTCGGCATGCCGAAGATCATCGCCCTGGCCAAGAAGCTGGGCGAGACCGACAACATGGCGCCGGACCTGGCCATGTCGCTGGGCGCCGGCGAGACGACGGTGCTGCGGCTGACCGGCGCCTACGCCAGTTTCGTCAACGGCGGCCGCAAGATCGAGCCGCACCTGATCGAGATGGTGCAGGACCGCGAGGGCAAGACCATCTTCAAGGCCGACGGCCGCGACTGTCCGCGCTGCAACGCCGGCTTCACCGGCGACGAGAGCCCGCGCATCCCCCCGGCCGGCGAGCAGGTGATGGACCCGATCACCGCCTACCAGATCACCTCGATGCTGGAGGGCGTCGTCCAGCGGGGCACGGCGGTGTCGGCCTCGGTGATCGGCCGGCCGATCGGCGGCAAGACGGGCACGACCAACGACTATCGCTCGGCCTGGTTCGTCGGCTTCTCCCCGAGCCTGGTGGTGGGCACCTACGTCGGCTTCGACGACAACCGCAGCCTGGGCAACAACGAGACCGGCGCCGTCGACGCCGTGCCGATCTTCACCGAGTTCATGCAGCAGGTGCTGAAGGGCACGCCAGTCGAGGACTTCCCAGCGCCGAAGAACGCCAAGTTCGCCATGATCCACGGCATCCGCGAGGCGTTCCGGCCCGGCACCGAGCCCAAGGTGGCGGAGCAGCCGATCCCCGGCCCGATCGGCCCGATCCCCTATAACCAGCTGCCGCTGCTGCCGCCGAGCGCGGTCACGCCGCAGCCGCCGGGGGCCAAGCCGAAGAAGCCGGAAGACGTCACCGGATTGTATTGAGCCGGGCGAACGCCTATTTCGGCCGCCCGTATTGGTTTGGAGCTTTCCATGAGAGCGGATGTCGAGGCTGCGAAGGCCGACATCGAGCAGTCGATCGAACTGCTCAGGAGGCGTCTTTGACTGGGAGCCCGCGCTCCGCAAGCTCGATGAGCTGAACGCCCGGGTCGAGGACCCGACCCTGTGGGACGACGCCCAGCGGGCGCAGTCCATCATGCAGGAACGCAACCGCCTGGCGGCGCAGGTGGACGCCGTGCGCACGCTGCAGAGCGAGCTGGACGACGCGGTGGGCTATGCCGAGCTCGCCGACGAGGAGGGCGACGAGGCCTCCCTCGAGGAGGCGCGCGGCCAACTGAAGCGGCTGAAGGACCGCGCCGCGCGCGCCGAACTGGAGGCGCTGCTCTCCGGCGAGGCCGACGGCAACGACGCCTATCTGGAGATCAACGCCGGGGCCGGCGGCACGGAATCCAACGACTGGGCGAACATGCTGCTGCGCATGTACTCCCGCTGGGCCCAGGCGCACGGCATGACCGTGGATGTGCTGGAGGAGACGCCCGGCGAGCAGGCAGGCGTCAAGTCGGTGACCCTGCAGGTCAAGGGGACCAACGCCTACGGCTGGCTGAAGACGGAGTCAGGGGTGCACCGGCTGGTGCGCATCTCGCCGTTCGATGCGAATGCGCGCCGCCAGACCTCGTTCGCGTCGGTCTGGGTCTATCCGGTCGTCGACGACAACATCGAGATCGAGATCAATCCGTCGGACGTGCGCACCGACACCTACCGCGCCTCGGGCGCCGGCGGCCAGCACATCAACAAGACCGACTCGGCCGTTCGCCTGACGCACATCCCCACCGGCATCGCGGTCGCCTGCCAGACCCAGCGCTCGCAGCACCAGAACCGCGACCAGGCCTGGAAGATGCTGAAGGCCCGCCTCTACGAGCTCGAGCTG
>JAGWSE010000071.1 GCA_028869395.1 Alphaproteobacteria bacterium
GCGACCATGTGGGGCGGATCGCTGGAGTTCAAAACGCCGATGCTGTTCGCCATCGGCTTCATCTTCCTGTTCACCGTGGGCGGCGTCACCGGCGTGGTGCTCGCCAATGCCGGCGTCGACTACCAGTTCCAGGACACCTACTACGTGGTGGCGCACTTCCACTACGTGCTCAGCCTGGGCGCGGTGTTCGCGATCTTCGCGGCCTTCTACTACTGGTTCGAGAAGATGTGGGGCGTGAAGTACCGCGAGTGGCTGGGCGCCCTGCACTTCTGGATCACGTTCGTGGGCGTGAACCTGATCTTCTTCCCGATGCACTTCCTGGGCCTCCAGGGCATGCCGCGGCGCTATGTCGACTATCCGACCGCCTTCACCTTCTGGAACCAGGTGTCGTCCTTCGGTTACGTCGTGACCCTGGTGGGCGTGGGCGTGTTCCTCGTGGTGCTGCTCGACGCGATGGTCTTCCGCCGCAAGGCCGAGGCCAATCCGTGGGGCGAAGGCGCGACGACGCTGGAGTGGACGCTCTCCTCGCCGCCGCCGTTCCACCAGTTCAATGAACTGCCGGTGGTCGAGTCCGAGGTCCACTGAGCCGGACCGAGGGGCGAAAAAAGTTGGGGGGCGCGCCTCGGGTTCGGGGCGCGCCCTTCGCCCATTTGAGAGTATAGCCTGTGACCATGTCTCCGGCCGTTTCCCGAGCCCCGGCGCCTGCGCGCTGGCAGGATTACATCCAGCTCCTCAAGCCGAGGGTGATGTCGCTCGTGGTGTTCACGGCCCTGACCGGTCTGGTCTGCGCCGACACCCCGATCAATCCCGTGCTTGGCGCGGTCGCGATCCTCTGCATCGCCGTGGGCGCCGGCGCTTCGGGCGCCCTGAACATGTGGTACGACGCGGACATCGACGCGAAGATGCGCCGCACGCGCGGCCGACCGGTCCCGGCTGGCCGGGTCCAGGGCGCCGACGCCCTGGCCCTCGGGATCGTGCTGTCGCTGTTCTCCGTCATGCTGATGGGCATGGCGCTGAACTGGCTGGCGGCGGCGTTGCTCGCCTTCACCATCTTCTTCTATGCGGTGATCTACACCGTCTGGCTGAAGCGCTCGACGGCGCAGAACATCGTCATCGGCGGCCTCGCCGGCGCGCTTCCTCCGGTGATCGGTTGGGCGGCCGCGACCGGGACCGCCCCTCTCAACGCCTGGCTGCTCTGCGCGATCATCTTCATGTGGACGCCGCCGCACTTCTGGGCGCTGTCGCTTTACACCTCCGAGGACTACGCGAAGGCCGGCGTGCCGATGATGCCGGTGGTGCGCGGCGCGCCCTCCACGCGTCGGCAGATCCTGGTCTACGCCCTGCTGTTCGTCCCCCTGTGCCTCGCGCCGGCGGTCACGGGGCTGGGCGGAGCGGCCTACTTCGGCGTGGCCGCCGCCGGCGGAGCGGTCTTCCTGCTGCTTGCCTGGCGGCTCTTCCGCAGCCACGCCGGCGAGGCGCAGGGGCAGAGGACCAGCGACGGCCTCTACGATGTCCGCGCCGGGGCCCGTGACGCGCGCAACCTGTTCGCCTTCTCCATCCTCTACCTGTCGCTCATCTTCGCCACACTGCTTGGGGAACACCTTCTGGGCGCCCAGCCGCTGCATCTGTTGTCCAGATGAGCGATCCGAACCGGGAGAGCGAGGCCGAGTCGAAAGCACGCCGCGGCCGCAATATCGCCTTGGCCGTAGGCTTGATCCTCTTTGTCATCCTCGTGTTCGTCGTCACCATTGTCCGGCTGGGAGGCAATGTCGTCACAAAGCCCCTCTGAGCGTCCGCCGCTCGATACGCGCAGGCGCCGCAACCGCACGGTCGCCCTGATCTGCGGCGGCGTCTTCGTGCTCATGGTCGGCGCGGCCTTCGCCGCCGTCCCGGCCTATCGCGCCTTCTGCCAGGTCACCGGCTATGGCGGCACGATCCGCCGCGCCACAGCGGCGCCGAGCCATGCGATCGGCCAGAAGATCACGGTCAGCTTCGATGCGAACGTGCGCGGCCTGCCCTGGACCTTCACGCCCGAGCAGGTTTCCCAGACGATGAAGATCGGCGAGACCAAGCTCGCCTACTTCAAGGTCACCAACAACGCCGACCACGCCATCACCGCGCGCGCGCTCTACAACATCGCCCCGCAGCAGGCCGGCCAGTACTTCCACAAGCTGCAGTGCTTCTGCTTCTCGGATCAGACGGTGGGGCCGCACCAGACGGTCGAGATGCCGGTGCTCTATTTCGTCGATCCGAAGTACGTGAACGACATCAATACGCGGGGCCTCTACGACCTGACCTTGTCCTACACCTTCTTCCCGGCCACCGACGCCAAGCCCGGATTCGGCGTCTGAAGCCCGCCGGCGCGGTCGCTTGCGGCGCAGTCCGTCAAATGACAGCGTTTGGCCCTTGAGGGGAGCGGCGGCGCAAGGCTATAGCGTGACCGCGACTTTGCTGCACGCGAGTCTCTGGTATTGGGGGGGCCGCGCGCGTGTTTAGTAAGGGATCAGGACCGCGATGGCCCACGGCGAGGTGAAGCACGACTACCACCTGGTGAATCCGAGCCCCTATCCGCTGATCGGCTCGATCTCCGCCACGGTGATGGCGCTTGGGGGCGTGGCGTGGCTGAAGGGCCTGTTCGGCATCCCGCAGCACAATCCGATCCTGTTCTTCGCGGGCCTCGCGGGCGTGCTCTTCACGATGTTCGGCTGGTGGCGCCAGGTGGTGCTGGAGGCCAACGAGGGAGACCACACCCCGGTCGTGTCCATCGGGCTGCGCTACGGCATGATCCTGTTCATCGCCTCCGAGGTGATGTTCTTCGTCGCCTGGTTCTGGATGTTCTTCGAGATGGCGCTGTTCCATCACCACCGGACGCTGTCGTCGATCGACGAGGTCCGGGCGGCGTGGGCGACCTGGCCGCCGAAGGGCGTCGAGACCGTGCCGCCGTGGAACCTGCCGCTGGTCAACACCCTGACCCTGCTTCTCTCCGGCACCACCGTCACCTGGGCGCACCACGCGCTGCAGCAGGGCGACCGGCGCGGCGCCAAGATCGGCCTGTTCCTGACGATCTGCCTGGGCGTGATGTTCACCTCGATCCAGGCGTACGAGTACACGCACATCATCACCCACCACGAGTTCTTCTCCCCGGAGGCGGCGAATTCCGGCCTCTACGGGTCGGCCTTCTTCATGGCCACCGGCTTCCACGGCTTCCACGTGATCATCGGGACCATCTTCCTGACGGTCTGCCTGATCCGCCTGCTGATGGGGGGCTTCTCGCCCAAGCAGCATTTCGGCTTCGAGGCTGCGGCCTGGTACTGGCACTTCGTGGACGTGGTGTGGCTGTTCCTGTTCGCCTTCATCTACGTGATCTTCGGGACCCACGCCGGGACCGGCGGCTGACGTGGCAAGGCCCAATCCGCTGCTTGCGGGGGCGGCCGGGCGCTGCCCCAATTGCGGGGAAGGGCATCTCTTCGAGGGCTTCCTGAAGGTGTCGCCGCGGTGCGAGGCCTGCGGCTACGACCTCGCCAAGGCGGATTCGGGCGACGGCCCGGCCGTGTTCGTCATCCTGATCGGCGGCTTCCTGGCCGCCTTCGGAGCGCTGTTCACAGAGCTTGCGCTCAATCCGCCGGTCTGGGTCCTGCTGGTCGTCTGGCTGCCCGCCACCCTGGTCATCTGCCTGGCTCTGCTCAGGCCCTTCAAGGGCATGATGCTGGCCGCCCAGTTCGCGAACAAGGCCTCCCAGGCCCGCCATGACTGAGGCGACCGCCCGGCCCGCGGCCCGCTTCCCGGTCGGCCTGACCATCACCACCGTCATCTGCTTCGTGATCCTCGTCGGCCTCGGGGTTTGGCAGCTCCAGCGGCTGAAGTGGAAGGAGGGCATCCTCGCCCACGTGGCGGCCCTCCAGACGGCCAAGGCCGTGGACATCGGACCCGTCCTGGATCGCCTCGCCCACGGCGCCGACGTCGACTACACGCGCGTCACCGCCGTCTGCCCGGGTCTCGCCACCGCGCCCTTCCTGCAGCTCTACGCCATCCAGGACGAGGGCGGGCGCGGACAGGCAGGCTGGCGGCTGATCTCGGCCTGCCCGGTGCAGAGCGCCGCCTACCGGACCATCCTCGTCGACCGCGGCTTCGTGCCCGACACCGTCCAGGCGCGCCCGAAGGTGGATCCCGCCGACACCACGCCCGTCACACTCACGGGCATCCTGCGCAAGCCGGACAGGCCGAGCTTCGTCGCGCCCAAGAACCGGCCCGGCCACTGGTTCAGCCGCGACGCGCCGGCCATGGCCCGCACGCTGGCCGCGCCCGATCCCGCGCCGGTGTTCCTCTATGCGGAGA
>JAGWSE010000072.1 GCA_028869395.1 Alphaproteobacteria bacterium
TCGAGAAGCAACCCCAGCGGCTGCAGGATCGGCGCGTCCGCCGGCTCCGCGCCGGAGGCGAGCGCCGCGCGGATGGCTTGCAGCGCCTCGGCCGGTACGGGCGGCTCGGACTTCATGCGCCGGCGTCCAGGATAGCGCGGATGGTGGTCACGAGGTCGGCGCGAGGCACGGTCGCCTGCCCCGGCCGCTCCGCGCGCCAGGCGGCGTTGTCCGTCACGCCGCGCGACAGGGCCCGCCCGAGATCGAGGTCCTTCACAGTGACGGTCCCCGCGGCGAACTCGTCTTCGCCCACGATCACCGCGGCGGGCGACAGCCTTCGATCGGCGTACTTCATCTGGGCCTTCATGCCGGAGGCGCCGAGATAGACCTCCGCAGGGATTCCGGCGGCGCGCATCTCGCCCGCGATGGCGAAATAGTCGGCCATGTGGGACTGGTCGAAGGCGATCACGACCACGGGCCCCCTCGCCTCCAGCCCCTGGCGCCCGGCCGCGCGCAGGGCGGCGGCGAGGCGCGAAACCCCGAAGGAGAATCCGGTCGCGGGAACCCGCTCGCCGGTGAAGCGGGCCACGAGGTCGTCGTAGCGACCGCCGCCGCCCACCGAACCGAAGCGGACCGGCAGACCCTTCTCGTCGGTGGTGCCGAGCAGGAGCTCGGCCTCGAACACCGCGCCCGTGTAGTACTCGAGCCCACGCACGACGGATGGATCGAAGATGGCGCGGTCCGGCCCCACGCCCAGGCTGATGAGCGCCCGATCGATGGCCTCCAGGTCGCGAACCCCCTCGTCGCCTTCCGGCGAGCCGCCGATCGCGTTGGAGAGCTGAGACAGGGTTTCGCCGCGACCCGCGCCGGCGGCGGTGAACGCCAGCACCCGCTCGGCGGCGGCGGCGTTCAGACCAGCGCCCTTTGTGAAGGCCCCGGATTCGTCCAGGCGACCCTCGCCCAGCAGGAGGCGGACGCCGTCCGGCCCCAATCGATCGAGCTTGTCGACCGCGCGGAGCACGGCGAGCTTCTGGCTCTCATCGGCGACGCCGGCGCTCGCCATCAGGCCGTTCAGGAGCTTGCGGCTGTTGATCTTCAGGATGGCGGCCCCGTCAGGAACCCCGGCGGCCACCAGACCCTCGGCGGCCATCGCGATGATCTCTGCGTCGGCCTCCGGGCGCGCGGAGCCCACCGTGTCGGCGTCGCACTGCACGAATTCGCGGTAGCGGCCGGGGCCCGGCTTCTCGTTCCGCCAGACCGGGCCGAAGGCGTAGCGGCGGAAGGGTTTGGGCAGCGTCTCCCAGTTCTGGGCGGCGAAGCGGGCGAGCGGCGCGGTGAGGTCGTAGCGCAGCGCCATCCACTGCTCGTCGTCGTCCTGCAGGGCGAAGACGCCCTCGTTCGGGCGGTCCGCGTCGGGCAGGAACTTGCCCAGCGCATCGGCGTACTCGAAGGCCGGCGTCTCCAGCGCCTCGAACCCGTAGCGCTCGTAGACCGCGGAGACGGCGCGAAGGATCGCCCGCTCCGCCGCGAGGTCGCGGGCGCGGCGGTCGATGAAGCCACGCGGACTGCGGGCTTCGGGGCGGGACGGATCGGTCATGCCGCCGCGCTTAGCGTCTGCGGGTTCGCCGCTCAAGGAAGGGTTCGGGGAAGTGAGGTCCATCGGTCGGATCCGTGAGGTTCGACGGACGGAGGCTGGTGAGCGCCAAGCCCCGTCCGCTTGGGCGGGGCTCGGAGGGGGTCGTCTCAGGCCAAACGATCCCGGTCCGATCCCGCGGGGGTCGGATGGTGATGGCCGTGATGGTGGACGAGACCGTTCATCGGGCGCGGCTTTTAACGGAAGGCGCGGGCAATGTCACCTTCAGGCGACCATAGGCTCGGGCCAGCCGCGGTCTGACATGCGTGCCCTCAGCGCGGCTGGAGGCCCGCCTGCGTCATGCGCCAGACCAGTTGGTCGACGCGGTCCTGACCGAAGAAGGGTTCGCCGCCGAATACCATCAGCGGCACGCCCCAGTGGCCGGCGGCCCGCTGGTCGACCTGGTTCTGCTCGACGACCGACGCAAGGCGCGGGGCTTCGCGATCGACCGCGGCGGAAAGCTCGTCCCAGTCCAGGCCAGCCCGATCGGCGGCACGGGCCAGATGGTCGCCTTCGTGCCAGTTCTGGACTTCGCCGCTCCAGATCGCGTGGCTCGCTTCCCGCAGGAAGGCAAGGCCGCGGCCTCGCTCAGCGGCGGCCACCCCGAGGTGGGTGAGCCGGTGGATGAATGGCTGGATCGTCCGGTAACCCGACTGCGGATCGCTCTGCACCGGGTCCGGCCGTGGCCAGCGGAAGGGCAGGCCGAGGTAGGCGGCCTCGCGGAAGACGTCGGTCAGCAGATAACGCGTCCAGAGCGGATCGCGGTTGTCGAAGAATTCCGGCGTGCGCACGGCAAGCGGATAGACCGGCCGTACGCGGGCGGTCACGTCATGCTCCGCCTCGAGCGCCAGGAGCCTGGGGACGACCAGGTAGGAATAGGGCGAGCGGAAGGACCAATAGAGGTCGTACTCGAGGCCCATCGCGACGGCGGCCCTACTTCGGCTTGCGGAAGCGCAGGATGAACTGGTCGGTGTGGCCGCGGATGGCGGGGTTGAACACCGCCAAGGTGTGGTTGTCCGCGGGGTTCGCGAGGATGTCGCTCGAGCCGTCGAACTTGAATCCCGCCGCCTCCACTTCGGACTTCACCGCAGCCGGGTCGATCCGGTGCAGGGTTTCGGTGACCGAAACGCCCGAGCCCGGCGCAGCGGCGTGGTCGAGCACGACGAAGACTCCGCCGGGCTTCAGCGCCGCAAACACCGCGTGATTGAAGGCGGCAATATTGGCCGGACCCATGAACTTGTCATGCAGGTCGTGGTAGTTCTGGCGGATGAACACCGCGTCGAGACCCTTCGGCAGGTCGAGCGCGTTGATCGGCGGCGTCAGCACCTGGATGTTCGAATAGTCGGGCTGGGCCGCCAGCGCCTTCATCATATCGAGGCCCGCCGGGTGGGCCTTGACGATCTCCTCCGGCACGACAGCATAGACCTTGCCGGTCGGCCCCACCGCCTTGCTGAGCGCGCGCTCGAAGCGGCCGGCCACGATGTCCGCCACCCGGTCACCCGGTTTGACGCCGATGAAGGCCAGCACCTCCGGACCCTTCAGCGCCGGATCGGTCAGCGCGTCGTCGGGGGCCTTGGGCGCCTGCGCCTGGACGGCGGTGGTGAAGCCTGCCGTCGCGGCGAGCAGCAGGCCTGCGAAGATCAGGCCGGAGATGCGCTTCATGTGGAGATCCTCCCTGAAGCTTCACCTTATCAGCGCCGGAGGGCCGGGGAAGTCCCGGCCGAGCGGCGGCCGGCGGTCAGCCCTTCAGCCTGGCGATCAGGGCGGCGGTCGAGGGATCGTGCGGCCCCGGCGCTCCCCCTTCCAGCTCGGAGAGAATGCGGCTCGCAAGCGTCTTGCCCAGTTCCACACCCCACTGGTCGAACGAATTGATCCCCCACAGCACGCCTTCGACGAAGACCTTGTGCTCGTAAAGCGCGACCAGCGCCCCGAGCCGCTCGGGGCCCAACGCATCGAGCAACAGGAAGCTCGACGGGCGATCGCCGGGGAAGGTGCGCTGCGGCGCTAGCGCGTCGATCTCGGCGGCGGATACGCTCATGCCCTGAAGCTCGGCGCGCACGTCGGCCTCGCTGCGGCCGACCATCAAGGCCTCGGCCTGAGCCACGGCGTTCGCCAGCAATTTCTTCTGGGCGGCGGGATCGCCGTCGGTAGGCTCCCCGATCGCAAGGATGTCGACGGGGATGACGTCCGTCCCCTGGTGCAGGAGCTGGAAGAAGGCGTGCTGGCCGTTGGTGCCGGCGTCGCCGAACACCGCGGCGGCGGTGGCGTGCGCGACGGGTCTGCCTTCGGCGTCGACGCGCTTGCCGTTGGATTCCATCTCGAGCTGCTGGAGGAAGTCCGGAAAGAGGCGCAGCCGCTGGGCGTAGGGCACGACGGCGCGCATCGGCCGGCCCATGCCGTTTCTGTTGAAGACATGGGCGAGGGCCAGCAGGACCGGCGCGTTCGCCTCGAGCGGCGCCGATCGGAAGTGCTGATCCATCTCACGGGCGCCGGCGAGCAGTCGCTCGAACACATCGAAACCCAGGGCGACCGCGCACGAGAGGCCGACCGCCGACCAGAGCGAGTAGCGGCCGCCCACCCAGTCCCAGAAGGCGAAGACCTGACCCGACGGCACGCCGAAGTCCCTGGCCTTGTCGGGGGCGGCGGAGACGGCGACGAGATGGGCGTCGGCGCGCTCGCCGAGCGCGGCGCGCAGCCACGCCCGGGCGGCCTGGGCGTTGGTCAGCGTCTCGAGCGTGGTGAACGTCTTGGAAACCACCACGACCAGGGTCTCGGCGGGGTTCAGGCCCGAGAGCGCGGCGGCCAGCTCGGCCGGATCGACGTTGGCGGCGAAGCGCAGATCGATCTGCGGAACCAGCGGCTTCAGCGCCTCCCAGACGAGGCGAGGGCCGAGATCCGAGCCGCCGATTCCGATGTGGAGGATCGCGTTGAACGGCTGGCCGGTCGCGCCGCGGCGCTTGCCGGATCGCACGTCGTCCGCGAAGGCGCGCA
>JAGWSE010000073.1 GCA_028869395.1 Alphaproteobacteria bacterium
GAGAAGTGGTGCGTGTTCGGAGGCTCCTGGGGCTCCACGCTCGCCCTCGCCTACGCCATCACCCATCCGGAGCGCGTGGAGAGCCTCGTACTGCGCGGCGTCTTCCTGCTCACGGATCGCGAGCTCCGCTGGTTCTACCAGGACGGCGCCTCCATGCTGTTCCCTGACGCCTGGGAGCGGTTCTGTGCGCCGATCCCGCCTGCCGAGCGGGGCGATATGATGGCGGCCTATCATCGCCGCCTCACCCATCCCGATCGGCGCGTTCAGGCGGAGGCCGCTGCGGCCTGGAGCCAATGGGAAGGCGACACCATCTCGATCCGGGGGCCCGAAGCGCGGCCCTCCAAGTTCAACGAGATCGACTTCGCGATCGCCTTCGCCCGGATCGAATGCCACTTCTTCGTCAACCGCGGGTTCTTCGGCGCCGACGACTGGATCGTGCAGCATGCCGACCGGCTGAAGAACATCCCGGGCTGGATTGTGCAGGGCCGCTTCGACGTGGTCACGCCGTTGGAGGCGGCCTGGCGGTTGAAGAAGGCATGGCCGCAGGCCCGTTTCGAGATCGTCTGGGACGCCGGCCACGCCTCGACCGAGCCCGGCATCGTCGATGCTCTGGTGCGGGCCACGGACCAGGCGCTCGTGCTCTAGCGGAAGGGCTCCCGCCTTGAGCCGCGCCCAGATTGTCCGCGCCTATCTCAAGGCGATCGAGCAGCGCAAGGACGTCTCTGCGTTCTATGCTCCCGATGTGGTCCAGGAGGAGTTTCCCAACCTCCTCAGCCCCACCGGGGCCCGGCGCGAGTTCGCGGACCTGAAGGACGCCGCCAAGCGTGGCCGCAAGGTGATGCGTTCGGAGAGCTACGAGATCGTCACTCTGATCGAGGCCGGCGACGTCGTCGCGTGCGAGATCCGCTGGCGAGGCGTCCTCGGCGTCTCGCTCCGCTCGCTACGTCCGGGCGAGGAGATGCACGCCCACTTCGCGGCGTTCTTTGAGTTCGAAGGCGAGAAGATCCGGCGACAGCGCAACTACGACTGCTTCGCGCCCTTCTAGTCTAGAGAAGCGCGCCCTTGCCGCTCGTGACCTCGGAGTAGCGGTGGACACGCACGGCCAGGACCAGGCCGAAACCCACCATCACGGTCAACATCACGGTGCCGCCGTACGAAAGAAGCGGCATGGGAACGCCAACCACGGGCGCGAGCCCCATCACCATGGCGCCGTTGATCAGAACGTAGAGGGCGAACGTCACCGTGACGCCGGCCGCCGCGAGCCGCCCGAAGTGACTGTGGGCGATATAGGCCGTTCGCAGGGCCATGAAGATGATCGCCGCATATAGCAACAGGATCGAGACGCAGCCCACGAATCCGAACTCTTCGGCCAGGGTCGAGAAAATGAAGTCGGTCTGCTTCTCCGGCAGGAAGTTGAGCTGGCTTTGCGAGCCAAGGCCGTAGCCCTTGCCGAGCAGTCCGCCGGAACCGAGCGCGATCTTCGACTGCTGGATATGGTAGCCTGCGCCGGACAGGTCGGCGTCTGGGTTCAGAAAGGTGAGCAGCCTCTGACGCTGATAGCCGTGCAGGCCGAACATCACCGCCGGCGGGATCACGGCGATCGCGCCGAGCACGCCCGCCGTGATGATCTTCCACGACAGACCGCCGAGGATCATAACCACGCCTCCGGTCATGAGGATGAGAAGCGCCGTCCCAAGGTCGGGCTGCTTGGCGACCAGGGCGACCGGAGCGAGGATCAGGAAGGCCGGCCACAGAAGCCACCAGGAGAGCTGCGCGGTCTTGCCCGAGGCCCCGTGGTAGAACCTGGCCAGCGCCAGGACGAGACCGATCTTCATGATCTCCGAGGGCTGGATCTGGATTGGACCAGCCTGCAGCCACCGCTGAGCGCCCAAGGCATGGTGGCCGACCAGGTCCACCGCGATCAGGAGCAGGAATCCCACCCCATAGATCGGATAGGCGAGCGCGAACCAGACACGTAGGTCGACCAGCGCAAGACCGATCATCAGGCCGAAGAAGATCACGAACCGGATCATCTGAGGGGCGGCCCACGGCATCCAGGACGAGCCTGCGATGGAGAACTGCATCACGCCGCCCGCGGCCGCGATGAGACACAGCGTGAAACAGAAAATCCAGTCGATTTCCGAGAGCTTGACGATCAGGCGGTCGCGCTCGCCGGGACGGGTCAGGGCCGAGACGGTCAAGTGGGGGTCCCCTGGGGCAGTCCGACGGGCGAGTTGGGATCGACGGGCGTGGGCGGCAAGTCAGGCACCACGTCGCCGCTGCCCGGCCCGGTCGGGACTGGCGGCAAAGGCAGCGGTTTTTCAATCTGAGCCCGGATCTCGGGATCCTTCAGCAGGGCCACGCGCATGATCTCGCGAGCCCGCGGGGCGGCGGCCGATGCGCCCCAGCCGCCGTGCTCCACCAGCACGCTCATCGCGTAGCGCGGATTACCGATCGGGGCGAAGCAGATGAACCAGGCATGGTCGCGCAGCTTCCACTGCCCGACGGCGCCGTGGGCGCCGGTGCCGCCGTGGTAGCCAACCGCCTGGGCGGTGCCGGTCTTGCCGGCCATCTTGATGTCGGGTCCGAGCCCGAGGTCAGCCTCGGCCGCGGCCGTGCCATTGCCCGTCGTGACCGCGGCCATGGCCTCGCGCACGAACTGCAGGTGCGCCTTGTTTACGTCGAGATCGCCCCAGGCCGATCCGGACTTCTCGTTCACCCCACCGATGGACTGGATAAGCCGGGGGTGGAGCGCCCGCTGGCCGTTGGCGATGCGCGAGACCTGCACGCAGAGTTGCAGCGGATTGAGGTGGGTATAGCCCTGGCCGATGCCCATCGAAGGCGTCTCGCCGGGATGCCAGACGGGGTCCTTCGGGAAGGTGCGCCGCTTGTAGGCCGTGTCCGGCACGAGGCCGGGCTTCTGACCTGGGATGCCGATGTCGAACACTTGTCCCAGGCCGAATTTGCGCGCCATGGCGGCGATCTTGTCGGGCCCGACCCAGAGCGCGCACTGGTAGAAGTAGATGTCGCACGACGTAGCGATCGCGCCACGGAGATCCTGCACGCCGTGAGCCTGGTCGCAGTGCCACACGCGGCCGCCCCAGAACCAGGTCTTGTTGCAGACGTGGGTGGTGGCCGGATCATAGCCGGCGTCGAGGGCGGCAAGCGCCACCATGGTCTTGAAGGTCGAGCCCGGGGGATAGGTGGCCGTGATCGCCTTGTTGAACAGCGGCTTGTGGTCGTACTCGGCGAGCGCCCGATACTCCGCCGTGGTGAGCCCCCGGACGAAGCGGTTGGCGTCGAAGCTCGGGGCCGAGAACATGCACAGGATGTCGCCCGAACGGCAGTCCATCATCACTGCGGCGCCGCTCTCGTCGCCGAACACCTGCTCGGCCCGGAGCTGGATGTCGGCATCGAGCGTGAGCTTGATCTCCTTGCCGGTAATGGCCGGGATGTCGCCTTGCGGGTCCTCGCGGACCTCGCGGCCCTCGGCGTCGACTTCAACCTTCTTCGCCCCGGGCGAACCCCGAAGATCCAGGTCGAAGGCCTTCTCGACGCCGGACTTGCCGATGCGGAATCCAGGATTGAGCATGATCGGCTCGGAATTCGGGCCGGTCGGGGTGATGTCGCTCTTGGTCACCTTGGCGACGTAGCCGATCACGTGGGCGAACGCCCCGCCATAGGGATAGACGCGCACCTCGCCCATGTCGGCCGATACGCCGGGCAGCTCCGGCGCGCGCAGGTTGATGGCGCTGAACTGCTCCCAGCTCATGTCCTCCATAACCTCGACCGGCGTGCGCCGCGGGGAGTTGTCGATGTCGCGGATCAGATGGACCTGGCGTTTGTCGTCGAGCGGCACGAACTCGGCGAGTGTCTTCAACGTGCCCGGAACGTCGACGCCCTTCTCGCGCGCGACGAGCAGCCGGAAGTTGGGCCGGTTGGACGCCAGCACGACACCGTCACGGTCGACGATCAGCCCGCGCGGCGGCGGCATGAGCTTGAAGTTGAACTGGTTGGACGCCGACAGCTTTTCGTAGCGCGCCGTCTCGAGCAGCTGCAGCTGAGCCAGGCGACCGCCGAGCGCGAGGAGACCCAGGCCCGCCATGCCGCCCAGCACGAAGGCTCGGCGGTGAAACACGCCCTGACGCTCGTTGACTTCCTCGAAGAAGATGGCGGGCTCTGCCATCCGCCGCCCCCTAACGGAATCTCACGTCGGCATCCTCGAACATGTCGATCAGCCGATGCGCAAAGGGATAGAGCACGATTGTGGCGAGGTATTGCCAGGCCATGGCCATCAAGCCCGGAAAGGCCTTGTCCTTCAGGCCTGTGACCAAATAGCCCACCGCCATGGCTATGGCCGTGACGAGGCCGTACCAGGCCCACAGCTCAAGCCGGCTGCGTCCCGCCAGCATGCTGCGGCCGCCGAGCACAAGGCCGTAGGAGACGAGCAGGCAAAGGCCCCAAAGCCCGAGCGGTCCGCCCCAGAAGAGGTCGAGCAGAAGGCCCATGGCGACGGTCGCCAAGGGTGCGATGATCGAGGGCCGGATCACCGCCCAGGCGAAGACCGCCGCCATCGGAAACACCGGTTCCGGAAGGTGGAAGCCCCAGACCTGGATCGGGATGCCGAACAGCACCGTCGCGCCCAGCACCTGGAGCATGGGGATGCCGATCCAGCGCCAGGGCTCGAGGGAGCGGGCGGCGCTCAATGGGGCGGCTCCTGCGAGGCGGCCGCGGAATGCTTCGGCGCAGTGGCGCGATAGGGCCTAGACTGCGGAGGGGCGCGCTCCACGCTGCGCGTCTCGCCCGGCTTCGCAGCCGGCCTGAGCGGAGCGCGGGCGGTCTTTTGGCCCTCCGCCTTCTTCGGGGAGGCCGGTTCCAGCCTGGCCGTCGGCGCCTTGGCCTTGGTCTCCGAAGCCGGCTTGGCCGGGGCGGCGCGAGGACCGCTCGACGTGGGCGCAACGGCGGGCTTGGCCATCGCCGGCGCAGGGGCCGCCGCAGGCGGCGTGGGACCCACCGTCTCTGCGCCTTCGGTGGGCGGCGGCACGTGGCGCTCTTCCAGCTCCTTCTCGTTCACGAGCTGGGCGAAGTCCTGGAACAGCAGAATGCGGACGAAGTCGATGGGCGCCTTGTCGGAAGCGAGCACGACGCGCCAGCGGCCGTCGAGACCCTTCACCGCCGTTCCCACAGGCAGACCGCGGGGCATCTCGCCGCCGTCGCCGGAGGTCATCACGCGGTCGCCTTCGCGAACGGGGTCCTGGCCGCGGAGGTAGGCGAGCTTCGGATTGGGGCCGCCGTCACCGGTCAGGATCGCCCGCGCATTGGTGCGATCGATCATCACCGGGACTTTCGACGCCGTGTCGGTGAGAAGCAGCACCCGGCTGGCGCTGTGGGTCAGGCCGACGATGCGGCCCACCAGGCCGTTCTCGCTCATGACCGGGTTGCCGACGCGCACGCCCTGGTCCGACCCGGCGTTGGCGAGCCGGGTGGCCGCGAACGGTCCGCGGCTGTCGAGGACCACGCGGGCCCCCACCATCGGGATCGGCGGATCGGTCTTCAGTCCGAGCAGCGTGCGGTAACGGGCGTTCTCGTTGCGCAGAGCCAGCGCGACGTCGTGCCACTGGCGCATTTGCTGGAGCTCCAGCTTCAGCTTCTGGTTCTCGGAAACGGCGAAGAAGTAGCCCTTCACGGCGTCGACGCCCGCGCCGGTCCAGCGTCCCGGAGCGGACAGGGCGTCGCCTACGGGCGTCAGGACGGTGTCGACCGCCCCGCGGGTCGTGCCGAAAGCTTCGCTCCTGAAGGCGTCGCGACGGTCCGACACCAGCAGGGCGATCGTCGCCACGACGGCGACGATGACGGCGACCGCCGCCGTCCAGGTCAGCGGGACCTTCAGTTCGCCGAGCGGAGACTCCCGTAGGGACACTTAGGCCTCGTCTTTCGCGGTTCGCGACAGCCCCCCGTCGCCCATACGCGCGTGAGTCGCGAGGTCCCTAGGCTAGCGTGGATTCGAGGACGCCCTTCATCCATTTCGGATGCTCGAGCACCTTGCCGCACCCCAGCGCGACACACGACAGGGGATCGTCGGCCACGGTGACCGGTAGGCCGGTATGGTCGCGGATCTCGGCGTCGAGCCCGCGCAGCAGCGCCCCGCCGCCCGTCAGCATGATGCCCTTGTCGGCGATGTCGGAGGCGAGTTCCGGAGGCGTCGCCTCCAGCGCCATCTTCACCGCGTCGACGATCTGGCCGACCGGCTCGGAGAGCGCGTCGGAAGCCTGCTTCTCGGAGATGCGGACCTCGCGCGGCACGCCCTGCATCAGGTCGCGGCCCTTGACCTCGATCGACAGGCCCTCGCCGTCGGCGGGCGCGCGGGCGGTGCCGATCTCCTTCTTGATCCGCTCGGCGGTGGTCTCGCCGATCAGCAGGTTATGGTTGCGACGCATGTAGGAGATGATCGCCTCGTCCATCTTGTCGCCGCCGACGCGGACGGAGCGCGAGTAGACGATGCCGGAGAGCGAGAGCACGGCGACCTCGGTCGTGCCGCCGCCGATGTCGACGACCATCGAGCCGGTGGGTTCGTGGATCGGCAGGCCGGCGCCGA
>JAGWSE010000074.1 GCA_028869395.1 Alphaproteobacteria bacterium
ACAGGCCGGACAGATGGCAGCTCCGACCAGACGTCAGAACCTTCCCAAATCAGACCTTGCGCTGAAGGGGGCGTCCACAGATGGCGAGCGGACTCCCGACGGTCGGGCCAACGATCATTCGGTCGCGCTTGTGTTAGTAGGTTTCTGTAGTTACATTTTGGCGTGGCCGTCGAGTTCGATCCTGCCAAGGACAAGCGAAACCGTGAGAAGCACGGCATCTCGCTGGAGCGGGCCGAGGACATGGATATTGGTCTGGCTCTCACCGCGAGAGATGACCGCATCGACTATGGCGAGGATCGCTACATCGCTATCGGCCCAATCGCAGGCGAGCTCCATGTGCTCGTCTACACGTGGCGTGGGTCGAGCGTGCGGGCCATCAGCCTGCGGCTGGCGAGCGCGAAGGAGCGGAAGAGATGGTCAGAAAATCAGCCGTAGACGACGATGATGCGCCCGAGCTGGACGAAAGCTTCTTCGAACGTGCTCGGCCAATGACCAAGGTTCTTCCCCCCGAGGCCCAGCGGGCTTTTCGCGGCGGCCGGCCAAGGCTGGAGCGCCCTAAGAAGCAGGTTACTGTTCGGCTCGACGCGGATGTCTTGGAGGCCATGAAAGCGACGGGGCCGAGGTGGCAGACGCGGGTGAACGCCGTGCTTCGGGCCTCCCTTGCTACCGGCGCCTTCCAGCGTGAACGACCCCATCGCGTGGCCGGCTCAAAGAAGCACAGAGCCTAGGCTTATACCGTTCGACCCCGAAGCTGCCGATCCAGGCGGCAGATGAGGGTCGCGAACCGTCATCAGGCCTCGATCCGCGGAGCGGACACACGGTTCAGGCTGGCGGCCGCTTTCGAGCAGCGCTCGGGCTCGCCTCGTCCTCCCGGGTGGGCCCGTTTCGGCCCGGGCGGAGGCGTCGGGCCGATCGCAAGCCGCCCGACCGGGGCCCGGCGTCGTCGCCGCGGCGCCAGCGGCCGACGCTCCGAACTCAGGGCCTGGCCGCGAACTCCGCGTGGAGGCGCAGGCCGATGACGTTCACCGGGCCGCGGTCGCGGTTGTAGGCCGGGTGCTCGACGAACTGGTCATCGAGGCTCAGTTGCAGGCCGCGCGTGACGGCCAGGCTGTAGTAGGCCTCGACGATCGCCTCGGTCCCGGGATGCGGCAGGCGGCCGTCGCCGACCAGGATGCCGAGCCCGCCTGCGTTCAGGTACTGCGCACCGGCCGATGAGAGCTGGTTGGCGACCACCGCCGCGCCGAAGGTGTCCGACTTGCGGCCCCAGCGGACGCCGGAGATCGAGACGCCGGCCTCGGCGGTGCGATCGATGTCGGTGTACTCGTAGGACTCGTAGGCCCCGTCGGACCAGCCGAGGCGACCGAACACGGCGACGCCGTCGGCGAGCTCCTGCTCGGCGCTCACATCGACGCCCGGCCGGCTCGCATAATGTCGGACCAGCGCTGTCGAGGCCGGCTCGCCCGTCGCCGCGGCGAGCGCGACGGCGTCGGCATAGCGACCCATGCGTCCGCGGGTGAGGAAGCCCGTGATGCGGATCGCGCCGGCCCGGCCGCCGAACCTGGTCCGCCGCTCGGCTTCGCCGACCAGCTGGAACTGGTGGAAGTCCGAGGTGAGGATCGCGCTGTTGGGCACGTCCGAAAGGTCGAAGATCCCGCCGCGCCAGGTCCAGTCGCCGCGATACCACTCGGCGGCGGCGCCATAGGTGTAGCCCCAGGCGTCGGCGGCGTAGTCGAAGCTGCCGGCCGCGATCACCGACCAGTTCAGGAAGTCGCTCCTGGGATCGTGCGCGTACTTGTTGGCGTCGAAGATGTCGGTGACGTTGAACTTGCCGGCCGTGATGACGACCCGGTCGCGGGTGCGATGCGCCGCCAGCTGGTTGAGATCGGCCTCCTGATCGTCGGCGCGGCCGCCCAGGTCGATGGTCTGCCGGATGAACAGCCGCGCGAGGCGCCCATAGGGATGTGCGCGGCCGACCTTTGCGCCATCGCCGTTCATGTAGCCAGCGGCGCCCAGCGTGTTGGACGGGGCGTAGCCCTGGTACATCTCCAGGTTCCCCCACACCTCCGCGCCGCGCCACGGGCGGACGCCGGCATAGAGGGTCGCGTCGAACGTATTGCCCCAGGTGGCTCCGGGCCTCAGGCTTTGCGGGCCTTCATAGGGACTGTGGAAGGACGGATAGTACTGCAGGATGTCGGTGACCTGCAGGTGGGCCGCCCAGGCCTGCGGCGTGACGGGCGCACTTGCCGAGGAGGCGTCGGGAGGCGGGTTCTCCTGCCCAAGGGCGGGGGAGGCGCAGGTCAGGATCAACGCGAAGGCCGCCACGGCGGCGGCGCGCAGACGAAGGGGGTGCAAAGTCTTCAGCCTCGACGGGATGGGGTCGAGCACGCTGAAGCTCTGCTCGGCGACTTGGGTTCCGGACCCGGGCGAACCGAGGGGCCGCGGCGTCCGGACTGTGGCCTAGAGGCCGCGCAGGTGGCGCAACAACTCGCTGTTCTCGATGCGGGCGCGGCGTTCGTTGATCTCCTGGAAGAGCGCGCCCTCTCCAGCCGTCTCGTCGAGGGGGACGGCCTCGGGTTGCGAGCCGAACGGAAAGGCCAGCGATTGCGTGGCCTCGTAGACGTCGCGATCCGGCGCCATGGCTCAGTCTCCCATCGTCACCCGTCCGGGCGGCTCCCAAGAATTAAGGTATCATTTACCTCCCGAGACCGCCAGAGTTCCTCAGCGTCACCCCGCTAATCTCGGGCTCACGTTCCCTTGAGCTGATCTGTGCTTGCAGGGCCGCGCCTCCGCTCGAGGTCGCGTTCGCAGAGCGAAAATCGGCGAACAATGGTCAGGAAAGGCTTGGCTTCGCCGGCCGCCGAGACGTAACCTTCTGCGGTCAAGGCCGCGTCGCGCGGCGCGAGGCGCTCGGCGGGGATCCGCCGCCCGCCGGCCTGCGCGAGAGTAGAGCATCGCGGGAAGGAAGTGCGTCTTGCAGCGGACGAGTACCTGGGGGCCCGATTACTTCCATAAGGTGGTCGACTGTCAGTGGGCCTGTCCGGCGCATACGCCGGTGCCCGAGTACATCCGCCTGATCGCAGATGGACGCTACACCGACGCCTACATGGTCAACTGGACGTCCAACGTCTTCCCGGGAATCCTCGGGCGGACCTGCGACCGTCCGTGCGAGCCGGCCTGCCGGCGCGGCCGGGTGGAGGAGGAGCCGGTGGCGATCTGCCGGCTCAAGCGCGTGGCGGCGGACAACAAGGCCGATGTCGCCGCGCGCCTTCCGGCGCCGGCGGCGAAGTCGAACGGCTATCGGGTCGCCCTGGTGGGTTGCGGACCCGCCTCGCTGACCGTGGCGCGTGACCTCGCGCCGCTCGGGTACGAGCTGACGATCTACGATTCCGACCCCAAGACCGGCGGCATGATCCGCAGCCAGATCCCTCGATTCCGGCTGCCGGAGGAGGTCATCGACGAGGAAGTGGGATACATCACCGCGCTCGGCGGGATGGAGCTGCGCCTGGGCGTGCGCGTCGACAGCCTCAAAGGGCTGATCGAGGCGGGCTACGACGCGATCTTCGTGGGGTCCGGCGCGCCGCGCGGGCGCGATCTGGACATCCCGGGCCGGGAGGAAGCCGCCGCCAATATCCACATCGGGATCGACTGGCTCTCCAACGTCTCCTTTGGCCACGTCGACAGGATCGGGCGACGGGTGATCGTGCTGGGTGGCGGCAACACCGCCATGGACTGCTGCCGCACCTCGCGCCGCCTGGGCGGCGAGGACGTCAAGGTGATCGTCCGTTCGGGCTTCGAGGAGATGAAGGCGTCCCCCTGGGAGA
>JAGWSE010000075.1 GCA_028869395.1 Alphaproteobacteria bacterium
CGGCGCCCGCTGGTCGATCCTGCCGGGCCCCGTGCCCATCGAGGCGCCCGTGCGCATCCTGCAGGGCGGCGCGGACCCGGACGTCCCGTGGGCGCACGCCCTGGAGCTCGCGAACGCGCTGAAAGGCCAGGACGTGGTGTTCACCCTGATCAAGGACGGCGACCATCGCCTCTCGCGCCCGCAGGACCTTATCCGGTTGACCGCTGTGGTGGAGGAGTTGGTCTAGCCGCCCGCCACCAGGATCGCCTCCAGGCCTTCGCGATAGCTCCGGTAGGCCGGCCGCCAGCCGAGTTCGGCCTTCATTCGGGCGTTCGAGACCCGCTTGCTCTCCGCGTAGAAGCGCAGCGCGGCGGGCGAGAGCTGCGCTTGCGAGAGAGGGATCTCCGGCGGGACAGGCGCGCCGAGCAGTTCGGCCGCGTAGGAGATGACCTCCGAATTGGGCGCGGGCTCGTCGTCGCAGAGGTTGTAGACGCCGCCGGGCCTCGGCCGGAGGATCGAAGCCTCCAGGCCCGCGGCGAGGTCGTCGATGTGGATGCGCGAGAAGACCTGGCCCGGGCTTGCGATCCGGCGCGCCTGGCCGGCCCGCAAACGGTCGAAGGCCGAGCGGCCGGGCCCGTAGATGCCGGGCAGGCGGAAGATGGCCACCGTCAGCCCCATGCCCCGGCCGACCTGCAGCCAGTCGCGCTCGGCCGAGACCCGGCGCGCGCCCTCGACCGACTGGGCCGCCAGCGGGCTGGCCTCGAACACCCAGCGGCCGCCCCGGTCTCCGTAGACGCCGGTCGTGGAGAGATAGCCCGTCCAATCGGGAAAGGCCCGGGCGCGGGCAAGGGCGGGGACCAGGCCGGCCAGGCCCGGGCAGCCCCCCGGCCCCGGCGGGGCGGTGACCAGCAGGGCCTGTGCGCCGGCCACGGCGGCCGCCATCGCTTCCGGATCGGCGACGGGGACGGGGTCGATCCCGGACCTGATCAGGCGCGGCGCATCGGCGGGATCGCGCAGGCTCGCGGCGACGCGCCATCCGCGGGTCTTCAGCCGTGCGGCGAGGCGTTCGCCGACGTAGCCGTAGCCGAAGACGAAGAGCTTCAGGCGCTATTCCGCGGCGACCGCGGCCCCTCCGCCAGAGGTCGCCGCGGCGCGCTCGGCGTTCCAGGTGGAGACGCAGGGGATCTTCGACAGGTCCGCGCGGTCGGCGTAGGCGCGGGCGATCTCGGCCACCTCCATCAGGAGGCCTTCCTCGAGCGTGATCGGATCCAGGCCGTAGGAGAGCAGCCGCCGGTTCTCCACCAGCAGCTCGTTTTCGTCCGCTTCGGCGCGCGGGTTCGGCAGGTGGGCGATCTCGGCGCCGGTCAGGCGCGAGACCATCTCCGCCAGCTGCCGGACCTGCCAGCACTCCGTCATCTGGTTCATCACCTTGACCCGCTCGCCGCGGGCCGGCGCGTGGGTCAGCGCCAGCTCGATGCAGCGGACCGTGTCCTGGATATTGATGAAGGCCCGGGTCTGGCCCCCGGGGCCGTGGACGGTCAGCGGATAGCCGACGGCCGCCTGCATCAGGAACCGGTTCAGCACCGTGCCGTAGTCGCCGTCGTAGTCGAAGCGGTTGATCAGCCTGGGATCGAGGCGGGTCTCTTCGGTCTGGGTGCCCCAGACGATGCCCTGGTGCAGGTCGGTGATCCGGACGCCGTCGTTCTTCGCATAGAACTGGAAGAGCAGGGCGTCCTGGGTCTTGGTCATGTGGTAGATCGAGCCCGGATTGGCCGGGTAGAGGATCTCCCGCTCCTTCCAGCCCTCGGTCGTCTGGACCTTGACGGTGAGATAGCCCTCCGGAATCGCCATGCCCGAGGTGCCGTAGCCGTAGACCCCCATGGTTCCCAGGTGGGCGAGGTGGATGTCCTGGCCGGTCTCGACGATGGCCGCGAGGATGTCGTTGGTGGCGTTGAGGTTATTGTCGACGGTGTAGCGTTTGTGGCGCGCCGATTTCATCGAATAGGGCGCCGCCCGTTGCTCGGCGAAATGGACGACGGCGTCGGGCCGGAAGGCCTTCAGGACTTCGACCAGCTCGTTGTAGTCCTTGCCGACCGTAAGTTGATGCGCGCGGATCGTCCGGCCGGAGACCTCCGTCCAGGCTGCGAGCCGGCCGTCCAGGTCTTCGATGGGCGTGAGCGATCCCGCCCCCAGCTCCTCGTCGATCCGCCGGCGCGAGTAGTTGTCCACGATCTCGACATCGTGGCCGCGGGCGGAAAGATGAAGCGCCGTAGGCCAGCCACAGAAGCCGTCGCCGCCTAGGATGAGAACGCGCATCGCTACTCCGTGACGTATCTCCCCCGTCAAGGGCTAGCGCACCAGGGCGGGGTTCGCCAAGCAGAACCTGCGGCGGGCCGCCGCAGCGCTCAGGCGCGCAGCAGGTCCTCGATCATCCGGCGCGCCGGC
>JAGWSE010000076.1 GCA_028869395.1 Alphaproteobacteria bacterium
CACGGATTCGGCCACTGCATGGGTCGTGAGGACGATCGGCACGCCGTCCGCGTTCTCCACCGGCTTCTGCAGGAAGCTCTCGATACTAACTCCTGCCTCGGCCAAGGTTTCCGAGACCGCAGCGATAACGCCGGGCTCGTCCTTCACCAGGAAGCGCAGATAGGCCCGGCCCATGCTCTTCGACGGGTCGACTGGCGTGAACGGCGAAAGCCCCTTGGCCGGCGCCTGGAAGACCGGCCGGCGCGCGCCCGCCATGACATCGGCGATGTCGGCGGCGACGGCGGCGGCGGTCGGGCCCGCGCCGGCGCCGGGCCCCTGCAGGAAGATCCGGCCGATCCGCGTCCCTTCGATGAAGAGCGCGTTCAGCGCGCCGCCCGCCTGCGCCAGCGGGTGCGCCAGCGGCGCCAGCGAGGGATGCACCCGCACCAGCACGCCGTCCGGCGAGCGGTCGGCGGAGGCCACCAGCTTGATCCGGTAGCCCAGGTCGCGGGCGAGCTTGATGTCCAGCAGGTCGACCTGGTCGATGCCCTCGATCTCGGCGGCCGCGAAGTTCGGCGCACAGCCGAACGCCAGCGCCGCCAGGATCGAGATCTTGTGCGCGGCGTCGAAGCCGCCCACGTCCATGGTCGGGTCGGCCTCGGCGTAGCCCAGCCGCTGGGCCTCCGAGAGCACCTCGGCGAAGGCGCGGCCCGTCGCCTCCATCTCCGTCAGGATGAAGTTGCAGGTGCCGTTGAGGATGCCCGCGACCGAGCGGATCTCGTCGCCGACCATCGCCTCGCGCAGCATCTTCACCGCGGGCGTGCCGCCCATCACCGCCGCCTCGAAGAGCAGCGGCTGCCCCTGGCCCTCGGCGAGCATGGCGAGCTCGGCGCCGTGCTCGGCGATCAGCGCCTTGTTGGCGGTGACCACCGGCTTTCCGGCCCGAAGCGCCGCCTCGACGGCCGCCTTGGCCGGCCCGTCTGAGCCGCCGATCAGCTCGACGAACAGATCGATCTCGTCGCTGGTGGCCAGCGCCACCGGATCGTCAAACCACGGCAGGCCCGCGATGTCGAACGGCCTCGGCCGCGAGCGCGAGCGCGCCGAGACCCCCGCCACCACCGCCCTGCCGCCGGCCGGCGCGAACTCCGGCCGCTCGGCGAGGAAGTTGAGCAGGCCCGCGCCGACCGTCCCCAGTCCCGCGACGCCGATGCGCCAGGTCTTCGCGCCCGTCATGCTATTGCGCCGCCAGGGTGTTGTGCGCACGGCCGAGGATCTCCTCGGCGTGGCTCAGGAACTTCTTCACGTTGCGCGCCGCCTGCCGGATGCGCTGCTCGTTCTCTACAAGTCCGATCCGCACATAGCCCTCGCCGTATTCGCCGAACGCGATGCCGGGCGCGACCGCCACGCCCGCCTCCTCGATCAGCAGCTTGGAGAACAGCATCGAGCCCGCCTCGCGATAGGCCTCGGGCAAGGGCGCCCACGCGAACATCGAAGCCGGCGGAGCGGGGATGTCCCAGCCGGCGCGCTTCATGGACTCCACCAGGCAGTCGCGTCGCCGCTTGTAGATCTGGCGGATCTCCTCGACGCAGTCCTGCGGCCCGTTCAGCGCCGCCGCCGCCGCCACCTGGATCGGCGTATAGGCGCCGTAGTCCAGGTAGGACTTCACGCGCGCCAGCGCCGCGCACATCCGGTCGTTGCCGACCACCATGCCGACCCGCCAGCCGGCCATGGCGTAGGTCTTGGAGAGCGAATTGACCTCGACGGCGATGTCCTTCGCGCCGTCGACCTGCAGGATCGACGGCGGCGGGTTGTCCTCGAAGTAGATCTCCGAATAGGCGACGTCGGACAACACCAGCATCTCGTGCTTCTTCGCCAGCGCCACGACCTCCTTGTAGAAGTCGAGGTCCACCCACTGCGCAGTGGGGTTCGAGGGGTAGCTGACGATCAGCACGCTGGGCGGCGGCACGGAGTGCCTCACCGCGCGGCTCACGCCAGACAGGTATTCCTCCGGCGAGGGCGCCGGCACGTGTCGGATCACCCCGCCGGCCATGATGAAGCCGTAGGCGTGGATCGGGTAGGCCGGGTTCGGGCAGACCACCACGTCGCCCGGCGCGGTCAGCGCCTGGGCGAGGTTGGCGAAGCCCTCCTTGGAGCCCAGCGTCGCCACCACCTCTGTCTCGGGGTTCAGCTTCACGCCGAACCGGCGGCCGTAGTAGCCGGCCATGGCCTTCCGCAGGCCCAATATGCCTTTCGAGGCGGAGTAGCGCCCGGCCTTGGGATCGCGCGCGGTCTCGATCAGCTTGTCGACGATGTGCTTCGGCGTCGGCATGTCGGGGTTGCCCATGCCGAAGTCGATGATGTCCACGCCGTCGGCGCGCAGGCGCGCCTTGATGCGGTTGACCTCCTCGAAAACGTAGGGCGGGAGGCGTCGGATGCGGTGGAATTCGGGGGTCATCTGGAAGCTCTGCGCCGCGAAAGCCCTGTTGCGGCGGGTGAAGGGAGCCGGAGCGCGCATGGATAGACTCCGGGCCGGAGTCCGCCAAGCCGGATCGAAGGAAATTATGCCTCCGCGGGCCCTACTTCGGGGGCGGCGGAGGCGGTGTAGCTCGCTTCCGCTGCGTGTCGGCGAAATCATCGGCCCCGCCGTTGGCCTTCGGGGTGGCCTGGGGCGGCTGCGCGCCGGCCGCGGCGCGGGCGGCGGCGGCGAAGTCGTCGGTGCTGTCCAGCGTCCAGGCGCCCGGAGCTGTTTCCTGCTCGAGCTGGTTGCGCGCGTCCACCACCGAGCGGGCCTCGCGGCCATAGGCCTTCACCGGGCGCAGGTTCTTCGGGATCGGCGGGATGGAGGCGAAGGTCGGATAGGGCTCGTGCGCGTTGGCCACCCGGGCCACGTCGGCGGCGATCGGCGAGTTGGGATCCACCCTGGCGTTGCCGAACGGATTGGCGCAGGCGCTGATCAGCGCGCAGGCCGCCACCCCCGCCGCGAGGCGGATCTTCGCCCCGGACGGGCGGCGAATGGCAAAACGGCGCGCGGCGGCATACATTTCCGTCCTGGTCTTATGCGATGATCGCGACCGTTGAAAGGGCGCGCGCGGCGACGTCCTGACGAAAGGCCCCGGATGAGCGAGCAGACCTCAGCGCCCGAGACCGCCCCGCCCCGCGGCGGGGCCGAAGCCGCGCAGCCCGCCTTCACGGCTGAGCAGCAGGCCCAGATCGAGACCCTCTCGATGAACCTGGCCCGAGCCGCCATGACCGCCCAGGGCGCGATCGCAGAGATGGCGCTGAAGAGCGCCGACCGCCCCGCCGCGCTCTCGCCCGACCCGTTCCACGTGGCGCCGGCGCTCACCGAGGTGATGGGCAAGATCGCCGCCCAGCCCGACCGGCTGATGCGCGCCCAGGCCGACCTCTTCGCCCGCTACCTCGACCTGTGGCAGGCCACGGCGCGCCGGCTCTCCGGTGAGACCCCCGCCCCGGTCGTCGCCCCCGCGCGTGGCGACAAGCGCTTCGCCGACCCCGACTGGAGCGAGAACCCGGTCTTCGACGTCATCAAGCAGTCCTATCTGCTGACCTCCAATTGGCTGAACGGCCTCGTCGAGGGCGTCGAGGGCGTCGATCCGATGACCAAGCGGCGGGTCGAGTTCTTCATGAAGATGCTTACCGACGCCTTTGCGCCGACCAACTTCCTGGCCTCCAACCCGGCGGCGCTGAAGGCGCTGGCGGCCACCGGCGGCGAGAGCCTGGTGCGCGGCATGGAGAACTTCATGGCCGATCTGGAGCGCGGCGGCGGCCAGCTCGCCATCGCCCAGACCGACTACGAGCGCTTCCGCATCGGCGAGAACGTGGCGACCGCCCCCGGAAAGGTTGTTTTTCGCAACGAAATCATAGAACTGCTTCAGTTTTCTCCGAGCACGGAGAAGGTCTTCGAGATCCCACTCGTCATCTTCCCGCCGTGGATCAACAAGTACTACATCCTCGATCTGCGCCCCGAGAACTCGATGATCCGCTGGCTGACCGGCCAGGGGATCACCGTCTTCGTCGCCTCCTGGGTGAACCCGGACGCCTCGCTCGCCGAGAAGACCTTCGAGGACTACATGCGCGAGGGCGTCTACGCCGGGGTCGCCGCGGCCATGGAGCAGTGCGACGTCCCCCACGTGAACGCCGTGGGCTATTGCATCGGCGGCACCCTGCTTTCGGCCACGCTGGCCCACATGGCCGCGCGGAAGGTCTCCCCGATCGCCTCGGCCACCTTCTTCGCCGCCCAGCAGGACTTCTCCGAGGCCGGCGACCTCCTGCTGTTCACCAGCGAGGACTGGCTGGCCGATCTCGAGACGAAGATGGACGAGGGCGGCGGCGTGCTCTCCGGCCAGACCATGGCCGACACCTTCAATGCTCTGCGCGCCAACGACCTGATCTGGTCGTTCTTCGTGAACAACTACCTGCTCGGCAAGGAGCCGAAGCCGTTCGACCTGCTGTTCTGGAACTCCGACCAGACGCGCATGCCCAGGCGCCTGCACCTCTTCTACCTGCGCAAATTCTACGGCGAGAACGCCCTGGCCAGGGGCGAGCTCACCCTCGACGGCGTGCAGCTCGACCTGAAGGCCGTGAAGACGCCGATCTACGTCCAGTCCTCGAAGGAGGACCACATCGCCCCCGCCCGATCTGTCTACAAGGGCGCCCAGCTGTTCGGCGGCCCGGTCCGCTTCATGATGGCCGGCTCCGGCCACATCGCCGGCGTCATCAACCACCCGGACGCGAAGAAGTACCAGCACTGGACCAGCCCCGACCTGCCCGCCACGCTGGAGGCCTGGCAGGCCGGCGCCACGGAGCACCCCGGCTCCTGGTGGCCCGACTGGATGGAATGGCTGAAGCCCCGCTCCGGCAGGCAGGTCCCCGCCCGCGACCCCGCCAAGGGCAAGCTGAAGCCGCTCGGCGACGCGCCGGGGACCTATGTTAAGGTGAAGAGCTAGGCCCTCCCCGGCCCCGCGGCGCCATGGCGCCGGTGACACGTACCTGCACTTCTGCGCACATAAGTCCCCGAGGACCCGATGCGCCCATGCCCCTGAGAAGCCATCCGCTCCGATCCCGGATCGTCTCCGAGATGCACCTGCGGCGCATGCCGCCGCTGCACGCCAATTCTCAGATGGCGCAGGTCGTCCGCCTCGTCGATCCCGAGACCCGGGCGGCCGAGGCGGCCTTCGTCGCTGCGATCCCCTGGCTCGCCCCGGGCGCCGCGCCGGCGGAAGACCGCCACGTAAGCGGCCGCTCGCCGGCGGGCGCGGAGTTCCTGTGGGAGCGCCACAGCGAAGCCTCCACCATGACCCTCATCCTGCCGGACCGTGGCCCCGACCCCTTCGCCGCCCAGCCGGGCGACGAGGAGGTCCTGCGCTGGCTCGTCGAGGCGCCCGGCGAGGTGGTCCGCGCCATCCGCATCGGCGTCGTCGCCGACGAGGCCCGCGCCGAGACCGTCGCCACGGAGACCGACTTCAGCGAGGCCGACCTGGTCAGCTGCCGGATCGGCCGCGCGAGGATCTGGTCGGACTTCCGCGTCCATGCCGACGGTTTCGGCCGCTTGCTGGTCTCCGGGGGCGGCATGCACCCGGCGGACCTTGGTCGGCTCGTGCAGAGGCTGCAGGAGCTCGGCAACTACCGAAATCTCGCCTTGCTCGGCCTGCCGATCGCCCAGGCCGAGGTCGCCAACCTCGCCGGGCTCGAGGCCGAGCTCGGCCGCATCTCTCAGCAGCTCGCCGCCGGCGAAGCGGGCCAGCGGCTGCTGGACGAGCTCTGCGCCGTCTCAGCCCGCACCGCGGCGGTCGCCGACCGCACCGCCTTCCGCATGAGCGCAACCGCCGCCTACGCCCAGATCGTCCACGATCGGCTGGCCGGCCTCGATTGCGCCGCCATAGACGGCTTCCAGGCGCTGCACGACTTCGTGGAGCGCCGCCTCCTTCCCGCCACCCGCACCTGCGCCTCGTTCACCGCCCGGATGGAGTCGCTGGCGCTGCGCATCGAGCGCGCCACGGCCCTGCTCAGGACCGGCGTCGAGATCGCCATGCAGGCCCAGAACGCCGAGGTGTTGCGTTCCATGGAGCGCACCGGCGCGCGGCAGCTGCGCCTGCAGCGCCTCGTCGAGGGGCTCTCGGTGGTGGCCGTCAGCTACTATGCGCTGGGTGTCGTCGGCTACGCCATGAAGGGCCTGGCCCATGGCCTGCGCTTCGAGCCCGATCTCGCCCAGGCCCTGGCCGTCGCCCCGGTCCTGGCCCTCGTCTGGCTCTACCTCCGCCGCCGGGTCCACCGCATCGAGGCCGACGAAACCTCCGGCCCCCGGGCCAAGGCATAGCCCTGGCCGGGCGTTCGACCTCCGTTCAGTGCGGCCGGCCCCACGCGTCCACGGCCGCATTCACCCGATGCACCTGCCGCTCCAGCCGATCCACGTCGGCCTCGGTGATCCCACGCCGCACCAGCGCATCCACGAGATCG
>JAGWSE010000077.1 GCA_028869395.1 Alphaproteobacteria bacterium
GCCCGGCATTATTCGCGCGCCGGCGCCGCCGGGGCGGCTTCGGTTTCGCGGCGGCCGATGATGTCGCCGACCTTCTTGCCGCGCTTGGAGGCGATCTGGCGGGGCGAGCTCTGGACCTTCAGGGCCTCGAACGTCGCGCGCACCATGTTGTAGGGGTTGGACGAGCCGACCGACTTGGCCACCACGTCCTGGATGCCGAGGGTTTCGAGCACCGCGCGCATCGGGCCGCCGGCGATCACGCCGGTCCCGGGAGGGGCCGCGCGCATCATCACCTTGCCCGCGCCCCAACGGCCCGCGCCGTCGTGGTGCAGGGTGCGGCTCTCGCGCAGCGGCACGCGGATCATCGACTTCTTGGCTTCTTCGGTCGCCTTGCGGATGGCTTCCGGCACTTCGCGCGCCTTGCCGTGACCGAAACCCACGCGGCCCTTCTGGTCGCCGACGACCATCAGGGCGGCGAAGGAGAACCGCCGGCCGCCCTTCACGGTGGCCGCGACGCGGTTGATGTGGACCAGCTTCTCGACGATTTCGCTGTCGCGTTCTTCTTCGCGATTGCGACGGTCGCCGCGCTCTTCGTTCCTGCGAGCCATCGAGGGTTCCTTAGAAATTCAGGCCGGCTTCGCGCGCGGCGTCCGCCAGCGCCTTCACCCGGCCATGATAGAGATAGCCGCCACGATCGAACACGACGTCCTTGACGCCCTTTTCGATGGCGCGCTGGGCGACGAGGGCGCCGACGCGGGCGGCGGCTTCCCTGTCCGAGCCCCTGACCTGGCCCTTTTCGCCGCCTTCCAGCGACGAAGCGGCCGCGAGGGTCACGCCGCGCTCATCATCGATGACCTGGGCGTAGATGTTCTTCGACGAGCGGAAGACCGACAGACGCGGACGCCCGTTCGCCAACTGGCGAAGACGGGTGCGGTTGCGCTGGGCGCGACGCTTGGCGGTGTCACGAGGAGAGAGCGCCATGGCTTACTTCTTCTTGCCTTCCTTGCGACGGACCTGCTCGCCCGAGTAACGCACGCCCTTGCCATTGTAGGGTTCCGGCGGGCGGATGCGGCGGATCCGGGCGGCGGTTTCGCCGACCAGCTGCTTGTCGATGCCGGAGATGCGGATTTCCGTCTGGCGCGGCACGGCGAAGGTGATGCCGGCCGGCGGCTTCACGTCCACGTCGTGGGAGAACCCGAGCTGCATGGAGAGCGCCTGGCCCTTCATCGCAGCGCGGTAGCCAACGCCCACCAGCTCGAGCACTTCCTCGTAGCCCTTGGTGACGCCCACGACCATGTTGTTCACCAGCGTGCGGGAGAGACCCCACATCGCCTGCGCGCGTTGGGACTCGTCGCGCTTGGACAGCACGATCGCATCCCCCTCCTGAGCCGGCGTGACCTCGTCGGCCAGGGTCCAGGCGAGCTGACCCTTGGGGCCCTTCACCGTCACGGCCTGACCCGAGATCGTCACCTGGACGCCGCTCGGGATCGCAATGGGCTTCTTGCCGATACGAGACATATCAGTAGACCCGGCAGATCACTTCGCCGCCCACGTTCGCCTCTCGGGCGGCCGTGTCGGACATCACGCCCTTGGGCGTCGACAGGATCGAGATCCCGAGGCCGTTCTTCACCGGCTTCAGGTCCTTGATCGACGAATAGACCCGGCGGCCGGGCTTGGAGACGCGGCTGATCTCCACGATCACCGGCTGGCCGTCGAAGTACTTGAGCTCGATCTCGAACTCGGGGAAGGCGCCGGGCTTCTCCACCAGGTGGTAGCCGCGGATGTAGCCCTCGTCGAGCAGCACGTCGAGGACGCGCGCGCGCATCTTCGAGGCCGGCGTCGAGACCTTGGAGCGGCCGCGCTGGGCCGCGTTCTTGAGACGGGCGATCAGATCGCCGATGGGGTCGTTGACCATGATCCCCTCCTACCAGCTCGACTTGACGAGGCCCGGGATCAGGCCGGCGGACCCGAGGTCGCGCAGCGAGATCCGGCTCATCTTGAGCTTGCGGTAATAGCCCCGCGGACGGCCGGTGATCTCGCAGCGGTTGCGGACCCGGGTCGCCGAGGTGTTGCGCGGCATCTGCGCGAGCTTCAGCCGCGCGTCGAAGCGTTCCTCCAGCGGCAGGGACTCGTCGTTGGCGATGTCCTTCAGGAGCTGGCGCTTCGCAGCGTACTGCTTCACGAGCTTCTTGACGCGCTGGTTGCGGTTGACGGCGCTCTTCTTGGCCATGTCTTTCTTCCCTCCCGTCCCTTAAGCCGTGAACGGGAACCGGAATTCCCGGAGGAGCTCGCGGGCTTCCTCGTCGGTCTTCGCGGTGGTGGTGACGATGATGTCCATGCCCCAGATCTGGTCGATCTGGTCGTAGTTGATCTCCGGGAACACGATGTGTTCGCGAAGGCCCATGGCGTAGTTGCCGCGGCCGTCGAACGAGGTGGGCTTCAGCCCCCGGAAGTCCTTCACGCGCGGCAGGGCGATGGTGATCAGCCGGTCCAGGAACTCGTACATCCGGTCCTGGCGGAGCGTCACCTTCGCGCCGATGGTCATGCCCTCGCGCACCTTGAACGAGGCGATCGAGTTGCGGGCCTTGGTCGGGACCGGCTTCTGGCCCGCGATCTTGGCGAGGTCGGTCATCGCCGACTGGACCTTCTTGGAGTCCGCCACCGCTTCGCCGATCCCCATGTTGATGACGATCTTGTCGAGCTTGGGGATCTGCATCTCGTTCGAGTAGCCGAAGCGGTCCTTCAGCGCCTTGCGGATGCGCTGCTTGTACTCGGTCTTCAGCCGGGGTTCGTAAGCCTGGTCAGCCATTGATCACCTCGCCGGTCGTCTTGGCGAACCGCACCTTCTTGTCGCCGTCCATGCGGAACCCGACGCGGGTCGGCTTCCCCTTGGAGTCGACCAGCGCGACGTTCGACACGTGGATCGGCGCTTCCTTGTTCTTGATGCCGCCCTGCGGGTCGAACTGCGTCGGCCGCGTGTGGCGCTGAACCATGTTCAGGCCGGACACGACCACGCGCTCTTCCTTCGGCATCACCTTGGACACGACGCCTTCGCGGCCCTTGTCCTTGCCGGTGAGGACCACCACGCGGTCCCCCTTCTTGATCTTCGCAGCCATTACAGCACCTCGGGCGCGAGCGAGATGATCTTCATGTGGTTCTTGGCGCGCAGCTCGCGCGGAACCGGTCCGAAGATGCGCGTGCCGATCGGCTCGCTCTGCTTGTTGACGATCACGGCGGCGTTCTTGTCGAAGCGGATCACCGAGCCGTCCTTGCGCTTGATGCTCTGGCTGGTGCGCACGACGATCGCCTGGAGCACGTCGCCCTTCTTCACGCGGCCGCGCGGGATCGCCTCCTTGACGGAGACGACGATCTTGTCGCCCACCGAGGCGTAGCGGCGCTTCGCGCCGCCGAGCACCTTGATGCACATGACCCGGCGCGCGCCGGAATTGTCGGCGACGTCCAGGTTAGTTTGCATCTGGATCATGAGTGGCGATCCTTAAGCTTGGGCCGCGCCGCCCTTAGGCAGCACTTCCCAGGTTTTTGTTTTCGACTTCGGCGCGCACTCCATGATGCGGGCGACGTCGCCGGTCTTGTAGGCGTTGGCCTCGTCATGGGCGTGGTACTTCTTCGACCGGCGGACGGTCTTCTTCAGCACCGGGTGCAGGAAGGTCCGCTCGACCTTCACCACGACCGTCTTGTCGCCCTTGTCGGAGACGACCACGCCTTCGAGAATTCGTTTCGGCATAGGATCTCGTCTCCTCAGGCCTGCTTCGCGCGCAGCACGGTCTTGATCCGCGCGATGTCCTTGCGGACCTCATCCACGCGGTGGGTCTTCTCGAGCTGGCCGGTCGCCCGCTGGAAGCGCAGGTTGAACTGCTCCTTCTTCAGGCTCACAAGCTGCTCGCTCAGCTGGTCGGGGGTCATGCCCCGGACGTCGTCGATCTTCATCACGCGTGCTCCAGAGCGGCGGCGGCGTCGATGCGCACGACGATCTTGGTCTTCACCGGAAGCTTCGCCGCGCCGAGACGCAGGGCTTCGCGGGCGATATCGTCCGGCACGCCGTCCACTTCGAACATGATCCGGCCGGGCTCCACGCGGGCGGCCCAGTACTCCACCGAGCCCTTGCCCGAGCCCATCCGGACTTCCGCCGGCTTGCCGGTCACCGGCACGTCGGGGAAGATGCGGATCCACACCCGCCCCTGACGCTTCATCTGGCGGGTGATCGCCCGGCGGGCGGCCTCGATCTGGCGCGCGGTGACCCGGTCGGGCTCCAGCGACTTCAGGCCGTAGGAGCCGAAGTTCAGCTGCGAGCCGCCCTTGGCCATGCCCGAGATGCGGCCCTTGAACTGCTTGCGGTACTTGGTCTTCTTCGGAGACAGCATCGGTCAGGTCCTCAGGCGTTCGCGTCGGCGCCGCGGCGCTCGCGGTCGCGACGGGGGCCCCGCTCGGGACGGTCGCCGCGCTCGCGGCCGCCGCCCTCGCCCGCAGGCCCGCTCTCACTGGCCAGGCGCTTGTCCTGGGCCATCGGGTCGTGCTCGAGAACCTCGCCCTTGAACACCCAGGTCTTGACCCCGATGATGCCGTAGGTGGTGGTGGCCTCGGTCACGCCGTAGTCGATGTCGGCGCGCAGGGTGTGCCGCGGCACGCGGCCTTCCTGATAGGACTCGGAGCGGGCGATTTCGGCCCCACCCAGGCGACCGCCGACCTCGATCCGCATACCCTTGGCGCCTAGCCGCATGCCGCTCTGCAGCGCGCGCTTCATGGCGCGGCGGAAGGCGACCCGGCGCTCGAGCTGCTGGGCGATGTTCTCGGCCACCAGCTGGGCGTCGGTCTCGGGCTTGCGCACCTCGACGATGTTCAGGTGGACCTCGCCATCCGTCATGGCGGCGA
>JAGWSE010000078.1 GCA_028869395.1 Alphaproteobacteria bacterium
CCGCCCAGCAGAGCGGCCATGCAGGCTTCGCCATCGAAGGCCGGCCAGCAGAGCCAGTCGATCGAGCCGTCGCGCCCGACCAGGGCCGCCGTTTCGCAATCCCCGATGAGGGCGTAATCTCCGATGGCTTTCTGCTGCTTCCGCATTGATCTCCAAACGCGCAGGAACGCCCCGCCGCCTCAAGCGTACGGAGCGCGAAGATGCCTCGCGCTACGATGGAACGTCGAGCCTACGGGACAGGTTTCCTCGCCGTCGAGCACTTCGCGCGGAGCGGGCGGCTTCGTCCGCTCCGCGCCCTTTCAGGCGGCGTGGAGGCTCACGTGGGTCGCCCCCATGAGGGCGAGCTCGCCCGCTCGACGTTCGGAGCGGACACAGTAGACCATCACCGAGCGGGCCACGCGCTTGGCCATACGCACGGTGCGTCCCGCCCACTCCGTGAACTCGCCGTCGTCGAGGCTGGCGGGGCATTCGATGGAGAGCGCTCGCAGACCCGCACCTTTGAGACGGCTCACCAAAGGCGAGGCCCCGGTGGTCAGCCGGCCTTCCACCAGCAGGGCGAAAGGCTTGATGAGCGAGACCGCGGAAAGCAGCGCGCCCGAGGGGACGCCCTCGATGTCACAGATTTCACAGATCACGCCGCACTTCACGAGACGGCCGGCCTCCCGCAGCGGCTCGACCAGGCTCGCCCGGCCGCGGACGCTGGAGAGGCTGGCGTAGGAGAGCGGGATGATCAGGCTGAGATGCTCCTCGTCGGAGCCTTCTGCGCGGAGCCTGTCGATGCCGCGGGCGACGGTCGCCAGGTCCACCCGCAGCAGATCGGCCGCCGAGAGGTTCGCCACCTGAGCGGGCGTCAGCACCTCGCGCGAGTGGCTCACCACGACCCGCCGGATCATCCGGAAGCCGATCCGCGTGAAGCCCTTCAGCTCATAGACAGGCTCGAGCGTCGTGGAGACCCGCAGGTTGCGGCCATCGGAGGAGACAAATGGCGACCACTGGTCGAGGACCGTGCGGGGTTTCTCCATGGTAGCCTGCACCGGCAAGGCAGCCGTGGGCTGGCTGTCCTCGGAGCCATCCGCCTCCTGGGAGCCGACCTCCGCGGCCAGTTCGGCAGCCCGCACGTCCACCTCCCGCGCATCGATCGCCCCCTCGGCGATACGCGTGACCTGCAGCACCCCTTTGCCCGCCAGTTCGGCGTCGCCCAGGAAGTGCATCAGGATTTCGCGAAGAAAGCGCAGGCAGGCCGCCTGTCCGGCCAGCCGGCTGAGGTCCGGCTGGACGATCAGGAAATCGGTCTCGGAAATCCGCAGCGACAGGCCACGGTCACCCACGCCGCGTTCCAGCACCCGTTCGGCGAAGCCGTAGACCTGGTCCTGGCGAAGCGCCCACCGGGCGCCGAAGCGTTGCTGGACGGCTTCCACCGAGATCAGGTTCACCTTGCCCGCTGCGAGCAGGGTGCGGTCATTGAACCGCTGGAGGGACGCCTCGAGGCCTGCCGCGACGAAGCGCGGCGCCGGGCCGGCCATGCCGTCCCGGGCCTCGTCCCCGTCGGGACGGGCGGGTGTCGGACTCCTCGCCCGCACGCAAGACCCCTCACATCACCTGCCGCACACAGCGGAGCCGGTCAGTTTGCCCATCAAGAGTTAACCGCCCTTGCAACTCGACGCACTTGCTCCGTGGGCACGAAAAAGCCCCGCGCGGCAGGGCCGGCGGGGCTGATCGTCCATCGGCCGCGGCGAGCGCCGCGGGGTTGGCAGCGGCCTACTTCAGGTGCGCGGCCAGGTGCTTGTTCATCTCGAACATGCTGACCTTGTCCTTGCCGCCGAAGACCGGCTTCAGCTTGGCGTCGGCGATGATCTCGCGCTTGTTGGACGGGTTCTGCAGGTTGTTCTTCTTGATGTAGTCCCAGATTTTGGAGACGCACTCGCCCCGGGACAGCTGTCCGGATCCCACGACGGCGGCCAGTTCCGGCGACGGCGTCATCGGCTTTTGCAGGGCGTTGTTCTTCTTCGTGTCGGCCATTGGGCTCCCCCAGCTAGAATTCGAGCGGTCCCGCTGCGCGAGTGACGCAGGTGAGTCGCTTCAGTGTATCCTAGGTGCGGACGGCGCCGCGCGCCACAATTCAAGCGAGCGGACGCGCGCCTTCGTCGTAGAGCTTCGCCGTCGCGGCCTCAGTGACCGGATCGAGGCTTCTGTCCCTCGTCGCCCAGCGCGCCGCGCCGTAGGCGATCGCCAGGGCGACCACCAGCACGCCGACGCCGCTGAACAGCACGAATTCGATGCCGCCGAGATCGACGGCGCCCATCACGGTCGCCGGCGAGGACATGATCGCGCCCATGATGCCGATCACGGTCTGCATGCTGAAGGCCCAGAACGCGAAGGCGGCCGCCCAGCCGACCCAGAGGAAGATCTGTTCGCCGAGGTAGTTCGAACCGCTGCGCTCCACGGCTGGAGAGTCGGAGTAGGCTCCATCGTAGGTGCGGGTGACCATGGCATGCCTCATTGCAGCGCCGGTCCAGCCGGCTTCCTCCGACCAACCCGCGCCGCACGTCCGCCGTTCCCGCCCGGACGCCGTTGACTTCCGCACCGTCCGGCCCGTCAATTCGGCTCAACGACAACACGCATTCGGGAGGACGGCGATGACGTCTTGGACCTTCGCCGACGCATGGGAAGCGATCGCGGCCGCGCAGCCCGACGAACCGGCCAACATCCAGGGCGAGCGCGTCGTCAGCTGGGGCGACTTCGATGCGCGCGCCGATGCGCTGGCCGCACACCTCGTGGCCAAGGGCCTCGGACGTCAGGCGAAGGTCGCCGCCTACCTCTACAACGGCCCGGAGTACATGGAGACCTATTTCGGGGCCTTCAAAGCCGGCCTCGCGCCGGTGAACACGAACTATCGCTACGGCCCGGAAGAGCTCATCTACCTCTTCGACAACGCCGACGCCGAGGCCGTGGTCTTCCACGCCGGCTTCGAGGAGACGCTGGACATCATCCGCCCTCGCCTGCCGAAGGTGAAGGCGTGGATCGCGGTGGCCGAACCCGGGCACGATGCGCCGGCCTGGGCCGAAGACTATGACGAGATCGTCGCCCGGCCACCGGCTACACGCCCCTTCAAGGCGCCGTGGGGCCGCTCTCCGGACGACCTCCTGCTCCTCTACACGGGCGGGACCACGGGCATGCCCAAGGGCGTCATGTGGCGCCAGGACGACCTGTTCAACGTGATCGGCGCCGGCGGCAACGCCGCCCTGGGCATCCTGCCCGCCGAGACCGTTCAGGAGATCGTGGAGCGGATCAGCGCACCCGGCCGCGAGCCCGCCCTGAGCCTGGTCGCCTGCCCCCAGATGCACGGCACGGGGCAATTCTCCTCCTTCATCACCTTCAATCAGGGCGGCGCAGTCGCCACGCTGCCATCGCGCAAGTTCAACCCGATCGAGCTTTGGGGCGAGGTCGAGCGGCTGCGGGCCACAGCCATCGTCATCGTGGGACTGGCCTTCTCGACACCCATGCTCGAAGCGCTGGAGGCCAATCCGGGCCGCTGGGACCTGTCGTCGGTGAAGGCGATGAGCTCGTCCGGCTCGATGTGGAGCCAGGAAAACAAGCGGGGCCTGCTCCGCTACTGCACCAACGCCGTGATCATGGACAGCTTCGGCTCGTCGGAGGCCGTCGGCATGGGCATCTCGGCCTCCGCGCCCGGCCAGGAGATGGCCACCGCGGCGTTCGCGCTCGGTCCGAACTGCGCGGTCTTCTCGGAGGACGGGCGCCGGATCGAGCCGGGATCGGGCGAGCGCGGGCTGGTCGCGGTCTCAGGCTTTCTCCCCATGGGCTATTACAAGGACGAGGAGAAGTCGGCCAAGACCTTCAAGACCCTGGAAGGCAAGCGCTGGAGCGTGCCGGGCGACTGGGCGGAGGTGAACGCCGACAGCACCCTGAAGCTTCTGGGCCGCGGGTCGGTCTGCATCAACACCGGCGGGGAGAAGGTCTTTCCGGAAGAGGTGGAAGAGGCCCTGAAGACCCACCCCGATGTGCGCGACGCCGTGGTCGTCGGGGTGCCGGACGCCCGCTTCGGAGAACGCATCTGCGCCGTGGTCGAGCCCGCAGGGGCCCGCGAACTCACGCTCGCCGAGATGTCCGAGCACGTCCGCAATCACCTGGCCGGCTACAAGGCGCCGCGGGAGCTCGTGGTGGTGGAGAGCATCGGCCGCGCCCCCAACGGCAAGGTCGACTACAAGGCGATCAAGGAGCGGGCGCTGAAGGCGCTGAACGAGCCGGCCTGACTACTCGGGACCTTCGGAGGATTCCATCGCCTGCCGCAGGCTGCGGACGAAATCGACAAGGGCCCCGCGCGCGGGACCGCGCGGCAGATCGGCATAGGCGCGGAGCAATTCGATGGCCCCGGGCATGGCGAGAAGGCCCGCCACTTCGTCCACAGGGCTGGGCCCCGCGCCCGCTTCGCCGAACAGCTCGCCGACCGGCGCGTGGAGCGTCTGGGCGATGCGGGTGAGCATGGACGCGCTCACCCGGTTGGAGCCGCGCTCGTACTTCTGGATCTGCTGGAAGGTGACGCCCGTCGCGTCGGCCAGGGCCTGCTGCGAGAGGCCGCGGAGCTTGCGCAGAAGGCGGATGCGAGCGCCGACGGCGACGTCCGCGGGATCAGCTTGCGCGCCGGCCACGGTCAGTTCGCCCTTCCGGAAAACGGCTGGTCCGATCCCAGCCCCTGGCCGTCGGAGATCCAGTAGCACGCCTCGGCTATGGCCATCCCCACGGCGCGTCGCAGCGGCGCCACGGCCGGCGCATCCGCCTCCATCGAGATGAGCTCCTCCTCATAGGCGGTCAACACTTCGACAAGGCTGCGCGCAACGTCCCGCGTGCGGTCCAACACCGTCGGCCTCATGGGCTATCCCCCGGAAGGGGCGATACCTTCAGCATTGCGCGCCGGAATGCAAGCTGCCGGGAAAAGATCGGATCGCTCCGGGATCAGTTCGCCGCCACCGCCTGCGCTGCGGCCTGAGCCGCGATCAGCGTCCTGCCCTCCCGCTCAGCAATCCTGCGGAAGGTCGCCAGAGCCTGCCCGACCACCTGGTCCATGTTGTAGTAGCGATAAGTGGCGAGCCGACCCACGAACTGGACGTCGCGCGTCTCCATCGCCAGCGCCTCGTAGCGCTTGTAGAGCGCCTGGTTCTCGGGCCTCGGGACCGGGTAGTAGGGATCGCCGTCGGCGCGCGGAAACTCGTAGGTTATGGTCGTCTTGGGGCAGCTCTGCCCGGTCATGTGCTTGTATTCGCTGATCCGGGTGTAGGGGACCGCCTCGTCGGGATAGTTCACCGTGCCGACCGGCTGGAACCATTCCTGGTCCAGGATCTCGTGCCGGAATTCTAGGCTGCGGTAGGGCAACTTTCCGAACCGGTAGTCGAAGTAGGCGTCGATGGGGCCGGTGAAGATGAGTCGGTCGAAGTCGGCCTCGTCGCGGATCTCTTCGAAGTCGACTCCCAGTTCGAGCGTGATCCCCGGCTGGTCGAGCATGTTCTCGAACATGCGCGTGTAGCCATCCGCCGGCATGTTCTGGAACTTGTCCGCGAAGTACCTGTCGTCGGTGCTGGTGCGCGTGGGCACCCGGGCGGTGACCGACTTGTCGAGCTCGGACGGATCCATCCCCCACTGCTTGCGCGTGTAGCCCCGGAAGAAGGTCTCGTAGAGCTCCCGGCCCACCGCCGAGATCACAACGTCCTCCGAGGTGCGGACCTTTTCGACCGGCTCGGCGCGCGACTTCAGGAAGGCCTCGGCCTCCGCGTCCGTGGCCAGCTTCAGGCCGTAGAGCTCGTTGAGCGTCGTCCGGTTGATCGGGATCGGCACGTGCAGGCCGCCCCGCACGCAGGCCAGCACACGATGCTCGTATGGCCGCCAGCGGGTGAACTGCGACAGGTAATTGGCGACCTCCTCCGAATTCGTGTGGAAGAGGTGCGGGCCGTACTTGTGCATCAGCACGCCGGCCGCATCCTTCTCGTCGTAGGCGTTGCCTCCCACATGCGGCCGCCGGTCGACGAGCATCACGCGCTTGCCGAGTTGGCTCGCAAGCCGCTCCGCGAGCACCGAACCCGCGAATCCCGCGCCCACGATCAGGTAGTCGAACGGCTTCTTGCGGCCGGCGGGACGCACGGCGGAGCTCGCCAGCGCCGCGGCTCCGATCTGGCCCGGCGTCGCCGGTTTCCGGCGCGCGCCCGCGGCTCGGCCGATCTCCAGGTTCATCCGGCCAAAGGTCTCGTCCCATGAGAGCGCCGCAAGCGTGGTGTCGACGGCCTTCAGCCAATCGCCCCTGAGGCGCGAAAGCGCGAGCGCCTCGTCGCAGGCCTCCACGAACGCCTCAGGCGTCGCGGCGATCTTCACGGCCTCGAGCTCGCCGTAGTGGCGCGCAACGTCGACAATGGGCGTGGAGACGACGGGCCGACCGCCGGCCAGGTACTCCGGGGTCTTGGTCGGGCTGATGAACCGGGTGGACTCGTTGATCGCGAAGGGCATCAGCGCGACGTCCCAACCGGCCAGGTACCTCGGCAGCTCCTCGTAGTCCTTGCCGCCCAGGTAGTGAAGGTTCGGCCGCTTCGGGAGCGCCTCCGGGGCGATCTTCACCACCGGCCCCAGGATCACAATGCTCCACTCGGGCCGCGCATCGGCGAGCGCCGCCAGAAGATCGAGGTCCATGCGCTCGTCCACCACGCCGTAGAAGCCGAGGCGGGGCCAGGGCAGCGCCGCCTGATCCGCCGGCTCTCCGCGCAGGACACGGGCCTTGGCGAAGTGAGCCCGATCGACGCTGGAGGGGAACGGATGGATGTTGGGATGCCGGTCGCGCTTGGCTTCCCAGAGGCTGTAGCCCCCCGTGAACACCACGTCGGCGTCACCCATCAGCTCCCGCTCGAGGAGGGTGAGTTCCGGGGGCGCGAACTTGAAGTTCGCCAGTTCGTCCATGCAGTCGTAGACGACGCAGGCCGCGTCGACATGCCGGGAGAACGGCAACATCATCGGCGTGTAGTACCAGCGGATGATGTCGCCCTGGATGCTCGCCACCACAGTGTCGAGCAGAGTGCGGAGCATCGCTTCATGGTCCTCGCGGGCGGACCCCTCCGGCAGGACGGGGGTCAGGACGCGGACGCCGCTCTCGCCGCAGATGCTGCTGTCGAGCCTGGGCGTGGCCTCCACCGGCCCGAACACGGGCTCTTCCCAGACGATCACCCGTCGGCCCTTGGCGAACCGGGTCATCAGATGCTGCGGACGCTGGAAGACGAAGTTCCAGCGGAGATGCGAGAAGCAGATCAGGGTTTGTCGATCAGGCGAAAGCGGCCCGGATTGAATGGACGAGGGCGCAGAGTCAGCGGCGCGCGGAAACGGCACGGAGTCCAAGGGCGCATTCCTTTTGAAAAACGACACACGAAGCCCGCGTGAATAATTCCCCAGCCCACGGATGGTTCCTTGGGGCGGCTCGCTGTTTGCTCGATTATTGAGTAATCAAAAGATCAATATATCCGACATCAGCGCAGTCGTTACTTTGTCGGGCAGTCGACTATTCTGCCGCTGCGCGGGCGCCGCGCGCCACGGCGCGAGCGCCTGTCCCGTAGGCGGGCTGCCGCTCCCAGCGCAGGGCGTCGGCGACGATCTGGTCGAGGCTCGACCGCTGGGCCGTCC
>JAGWSE010000079.1 GCA_028869395.1 Alphaproteobacteria bacterium
GCCTTGCGAGAGGACCGCCGCGTCGTCGTGCCAGCTGCCGTCACCGGAATCCTATCCTCCCCAACCGGCGGTAGCGGACCCCAAATATCTCACTGTGACAAGCCTGTAACTCGCGGCGCGAGGGGTTTGGACGCTGGACGAGCCTCGTCCCGACCGCGTAAGGGGCCGGCATGAGCCAATCCGGCCCCGTTGTCGCCCAGGCGCCCGCCGTCATGCGGACGGAAGGCTGGACCGATTATGGGCTGATCGACTCGGGCGGCGGCCGCAAGCTCGAGCGCTACGGCCCCTATACGGTGGTACGGCCGGAGCCGCAGTGCCTTTGGCCGCCGCGGCGCCCCGAACGCGAGTGGGGCCAGGCCGACGCCGTCTTCGAGCCGTCCGACGAGGACGAGGCGGGTCGCTGGCGCTTCCGCCAGGCGCCGAAGGACAGCTGGCCCCTGGCCTGGCGCGACGTGCGCTTTCTGGGCCGCTTCACCAGCTTCCGCCACCTCGCCTTCTTCCCGGAACAGGCGGCCAACTGGGGCTGGCTGGACGAGCGCATCCGTTCGGGCGGCGGCCAGCCGCGCGTGCTCAACCTCTTCGGCTACACGGGCGTGGCCAGCCTCGTCATGGCCGCGGCCGGCGCGGCGGTGACCCACGTCGACGCCTCCCGGAAAGCGGTGGCCTGGGCGCGGGAAAACGCGGAGCTCTCCGGCCTTGCCGACCGGCCCATCCGCTGGATCACGGAGGACGCCCGCAAGTACGTCGCACGCGAAGTCAGGCGGGGTTCGCGTTACGAGGGGATCATCCTCGATCCGCCGAAATACGGCCGCGGGCCTGGCGGCGAGGTCTGGCGCCTGTTCGAGGATTTGCCCGAGCTTGCCGCCCTATGCGGAGAACTTCTTTCGGAAGACGCCTCCTTCCTCGTGCTCAATGCCTATGCCGAGCGGATCAGCGGGGCGGCGCTGTCAGGCCTGCTCGCCGAGACGCTCAAGGGACGCGGCGGCCGCATCGAATGGGGCGAGCTGGCGCTGGTCGAGGCCGCCGGCGACCGACAGATCGGCATGAGCTTCTTCGCACGCTGGTCGTCCTGAGGTTGCCCGCATGACCCAGCGCATCACCTCGCTCGCCAATCCCACCGTGAAGGCCGTCCGCGCCCTGCACCTGCGCAAGGCGCGCGACGAGACGGGCCTGTTCGTGGCCGAGGGGCTGAAGAACGTCACAGAGGGCGTCGAGCAGGGCCACGCCCCCCGCATCCTGCTCTACGGCCCCGAAGCCGCGGGCCATCCCCTGCTGAAGCAGGCGGTGGCGGCCACCACGGCGGCGGGCGGCGAGGCCATCGAGGTGACCGAGGCGATCCTCGCCAAGGTGTCCCGCCGCGATAATCCGCAGGCCGTCGTCGGCGTCTTCCCGCAGCTTTACCGCGCCCTCGACCAGATCGAGCCGCAGGCGGCGGTCTGCTGGGTGGCGCTGCACCGGGTGCGCGATCCGGGCAACCTCGGAACCATCGTGCGCACCGCCGACGCGGCGGGTTGCGGCGGGGTCATCCTGGTCGGCGAGTGCTGCGACCCCTATTCGGTCGAGGCGGTGCGCGCGACCATGGGTTCGATCTTCGCCGTGCCGCTGATCCGCGCCTCGGAGGCGGAGTTCGCCGGCTGGCGGGCCAGCTGGCCGGGTTCGGTCGTGGGCACGCTGCTCACCGCGGTGGTCGACTATCGGGAGGCGGACTACGCCCACCCGGCGCTCTTGCTGATGGGCAACGAGCAACAGGGCCTGCCGCCGGAGATGGCGGCCTTGTGCGACGTCAATGTGAAAATCCCCATGCGCGGGCGCGCGGACAGCCTGAACCTGGCGGTGGCCACAGGCGTGATGATCTACGCCGCGACCGCCTAGGCGCCCCTCGGCTTGGCGCGCGTGGTCGGGGCGGCGCTGGCGGGGTCATCCGGCCAGACGTGCTTCGGGTAGCGTCCGCGCATCTCGGTGCGGACGTCCTTCCAGGAACCTTTCCAGAAGCCCGGCAGGTCCTTGGTCGTCTGGATCGGCCGGTGGGCGGGCGAGAGCAGCGAAAGCGTCAGCGGAACCCGTCCCCCGGCGACCGTAGGATGCGCGGCGAGACCGTAGACCTCCTGCACACGCACCTCGACGCGCGGGCCGCCATCTGCGGCGTAGTCGATGGCGAAGGCGTTGCCCGTCGGTGCGCTCCAGCGCGCGGGCGCCTCGGTCTCGAGCCGCCGCTGCAGCTCCCAGGGGATGAGCGCCCGCAAGGCCGCATCCAGCGCGTCGTGCTTCAGTCCGGCGAGCGAGCGGACTCCGGCCAGCAGCGGCGCGAGCCATTCGTTTAGGCGCGCAACGAGCGCCTCGTCCGAAAGGTCGGGCCAGGCGGGATCGAACCGGTGCAGGAAGGCGATCCGTTCCCGCAGCGACCTGGTCGCCGGGCCGAACGGGATCGCGCCCAGCCCCTCAGCGCGCACCCGGTCCGCCAGAGCCCGGGCGATCATTGCCGGGTCGGGATTGTCGTCCACGACCTCGCGGACGGCGAGCCGCCCGAGGCGTAGGATGCGCTTGCCGCGAAGCCGCCCGCCGCCACTCTCCTCCAGCCGGTCCTCTTCGGTGAGCTGGGCCGCGAAGGCCTGCAGGATCTCGGCTTCGCTGAGCGGCGCGGCCAGCAGGATGCGATCGCGCACGCTTCCCCCGCCGAGTTCACCCACCGCGAGCCAGGTTTCCCGGGCCAGCGCCTCCGTGGGCTCCACGAAGGCGCCGCGGCCGCTTGCCAGCTGGAACTCCCCGGCGGAGCCGCGCGCGCGTGCGATCCGCTCCGGATAGGCGAAAGCGAGCAGCAGGCCGTCCGACAGCGCATCTCCGCGGCCGGGTTTCGGCGCGAGCGCGCTCCAGCGTTCGGCCAGGGCGCGCGAGTCGCGGGCGCGCGGGCTGCGGTCGCGCTCGAAGCTCTCCAGGCGGTGGGTGAGATTGGCGTCGCGGCCGCCCAGGCCGCGCTCGCTCAGGAGCGCCGCGATTCGTGCGCCGCGCGACGCTTGCCCTGTGGCGCTCGCCTTGATGATCATGTGTGCGAGCCGGGGGGGCAGCGGGAACTCGGAGAGCGCGCGGCCGTGCGCGGTGAGCACGCCCTCCGCCGTGATCGCCTCCAGGCCCATGAGCAGGCTCGTCGCCTCGCCGTAGGCCACGGCCGGCGGTGGGTCCAGGAAGGCCAGATCCGTCGGGCGCCTGGCGCCCCACCGGGCGAGATCGAGGGCGAGGCCCGAAAGATCGGCCTCGAGGATCTCCGGGGCGGCAAACGCCGCCAGAGCCCGCGTCTCGGCCTCGTCCCATAGACGGTAGCAGACGCCCGGCTCCGTCCGGCCGGCCCGGCCCCGGCGCTGGTCGGCGGCGGCGCGGGAGACGCGCACGGTCGCCAGCCGCGTCAGTCCGCTCGATGGATCGTACCTGGGAACCCGCGAGAGCCCGGCGTCGATCACCACGCGTACGCCTTCGATCGTGAGGCTGGTTTCGGCGATGGAGGTCGCCAGGACGATCTTGCGGACGCCCGGCGACGCCGGCTCGATCGCCCGGTCCTGGGCGGCGGGATCGAGCGCCCCGTAGAGCGGAGAGACCTGGATGTCGGTCCGCCCGGCCAGCCGCTCCTGCAGTCGCTCCGCCACGCGCAGGATTTCGCCCTGTCCGGGCAGGAAGACCAGCAGCGAGCCCATCTCCTCGGCGAGCGCCCGCTGGACAGCACGAACGGCCTGATCCTCGATCCGAGCAGCCGGGTCGCGGCCGAGGTAGCGGGTCTCCACCGGATAGGCCCGGCCATGGCTCTCGATCACTGGCGCATCGTCCAGCAGCTTAGAGACCGCCGCGCCGTCGAGGGTCGCCGACATGACGAGCAGGCGCAGGTCTTCGCGCAGCACGGTCTGGGCGTCACGGGCCAGCGCCAGGCCCAGGTCGGCGTCGAGGCTGCGTTCGTGGAACTCGTCGAACACCACGCAGGCGACGCCTGCCAGCTCCGGATCAGCGAGGATCATGCGGGTGAACACGCCCTCGGTGACCACCTCCACCCGGGTGGCGGCCGAAACCCGGCTCTGCATACGCACCCGGAACCCCACGGTATGCCCAACCCGCTCGCCCAGCGTCTTGGCCATCCGCTCGGCGGCGGCGCGGGCGGCCAGTCTGCGCGGCTCGAGAACGATGATCCTGCCCTCGCCCCGCCAGGGTTCGTCCAGCAGCCGCAGGGGGACGAGCGTCGTCTTGCCCGCCCCGGGGGGCGCCACGAGCACGGCGGCGTTGCGCGCGCCGAGCGCGGCGGTCAGCTGCGGCAGAATCTGCTCGACGGGCAGCATGAAGCCGGTCTAGCGGCGCGCCGTGGCCGGGCCAAGCCGAAGGGCTCGTTCGCGTTCACGCCCGATCACGCAACGGCGATGCGCGGCCATCGCGCTTGACCGGCGCCGAGGCGCACGCCACGGTCCGGCCAAATTCACTGCGCGGCCGGGGGCGCCGCAGTTCTGGAGGAAACATGTGGCGCGTTAAGCCGCTCGACGCGATCCTCGCGACCGCCGAAAAGAAATCTCTTCACCGCTCCCTTGGTCCCGTGCAGCTGACCCTGCTGGGCATCGGCGCCGTCATCGGGACCGGCATCTTCGTCCTCACCGCCACCGCCGCCCAGAAGGCGGGGCCGGGCATGATGATCTCCTTCATCATCGCCGGCGCGGTCTGCGCGGTCGCCGCCCTCTGCTATTCCGAGCTGGCCTCGATGGTGCCGGTGGCGGGCTCAGCCTACACCTATTCCTACGCCGTAATGGGCGAACTGGTCGCCTGGCTGGTCGGCTGGGCCCTGATCCTGGAATACGCCCTGGGCGCCAGCGCCGTGGCGGTGGGCTGGTCAGGGCACATGATCGGCGTGCTGGGTGACATGGGCATACATCTGCCACACGCCCTGACCGTAGGCCCGAAGATCGCCTTCGGCGGCTTCCTGGAAGGCGGCGAGGTCGGCGGGATCATGAACCTGCCGGCGGTGATCATCACCGCTCTTGTCACCATGCTCCTCGTGATCGGCACCAAGGAAAGCGCCACGGTCAACGCCGTCCTGGTGGCGATCAAGGTGGCCGCGCTCGTGCTCTTCCTCTTCCTCACCCTGCCCCTGGTCACCGGCCACATGGCAAATTTCCACCCCTTCACGCCGCGCGGCTGGGGAAATCCCCTGGGCTCGACGGGCACCGGGGTGCTCGGGGCGGCGGCCTCGATTTTCTTCGCCTACGTCGGCTTCGACGCGGTCTCGACAGCCGCGGAAGAGACCCGGAACCCGCAACGCAATGTTCCGATCGGGCTGATCGGCTCGCTCGCTATCTGCACCGTCTTCTACCTGCTGGTCGCGGCCGGCGTGATCGGCTCGTGGGGCGCCCAGCCGCTCGGCCCGGCCCCTGGCCATTTCTTCGCCGACGGCTCGCCCGAGCTCTACGGCAGCGCCGCCTGCACGGCCGCCCATGCCCCGACCGTCTGCTCGAAGGAGGCGCTGGCCTACATCCTGCACGCCGTGAATCACCCCTTCGCCGGCTACCTGGTCGGCCTGGCGGCGACCATCGCCCTGCCCTCGGTGGTGTTGCTGATGATGTACGGCCAGACGCGGATCTTCTTCGTGATGGCGCGCGACGGTCTGCTCCCGCAGGGCCTCTCGGCCGTGCACCGCAGGTTCAGGACGCCGTGGGTGATCACGATCGTCACGGGCGTGGTCGTGGCGCTCGCCGCCGCGTTCTTCCCTGTCGGGCAGCTCGCGGACTATTCGAACGCGGGCACGCTCTTCGCCTTCGCGGCGGTTTCTCTGGGCGTCATGATCCTGCGCTTCACGGATCCGAGCCGGCCCAGGCCGTTCCGGACCCCGGCCCTGTTCGTGGTCGCGCCACTGTCGATCATGGGCTGTGTTGTCCTCTTCCTGAGCCTGGGGCCGCAGTCGAAGGGCCTGTTCGTGGTCTGGACCATTCTTGGCCTGATCCTGTACTTCGCGTTCGGCTTCTGGAATTCGAACGTCCGCCGCGGGATCGTGGAGGTGGGCGAACTGGAGGAAGGCGCCGGACCCGGCGCCGTGGCTCCGATGCCGGGCGCGCCGGCGCCGACTCAGGACCGTACCTGACGACCGTCCAGGTGACGCTTGGAAAGGCCCGGGTTTCGGCCCGGGCCTTTTCTTATGCGCCGCAAGGCCCGATCTTAGGTCCGACATGAGCGCCCCCGAACACCAGCTGCCCATCAAGGCCGTGATCGCCCCGGTCACGCCGCTCCAGCAGAACTGCACCATCGTCTGGTGCGCCAAGACCCGGAAGGCGGCGGTGATCGACCCCGGCGGCGAGGTGCCGAAGCTGCTCGGCGCGCTGAAGCAGTACGATCTCGAGCTCGAGAAGATCTGGATCACACATGGCCACCTGGACCACGCCGGCGGCACGGCCGCGCTGAAGGAGGCGACCGGCGCGCCCATCGAGGGACCCCACCCCGACGACGCCTTCTGGATCGACCAGATCGAGAGCTCCGGCGCCCGCTGGGGCATGCCCGACGCCCGCGGTTTCACGCCCGACCGCTGGCTGCAGGACGGCGACCGGGTGAGCCTCGGGGACACCGAGTTCGAGGTCTACCACTGCCCGGGGCACACGCCGGGCCACGTGGTCTTCTTCCACCGCGAGGCCCGCTTCGCGCAGGTCGGCGACGTGCTGTTCCAGGGATCGATCGGCCGGACCGACTTTCCGCGCGGCGACTACGGTCAGCTGATCGCCTCGATCACCGGCAGGCTCTGGCCGCTCGGCGAGGACGTCCGCTTCGTGCCCGGACACGGTCCGATGTCGACCTTCGGCCAGGAGCGGCGGACCAATCCGTTCGTGGCCGATGAGGCCCTGGCGGAGGCGGCCGACGCGTCCCTGGGCCGCACCTGATTTCAAACGCGAAATCCGGATGTTACGCTCAGGCCCAAGCATGGCCCGATGGAGCTCACGACCGACATGATCGCCTCAGGCGCGCGCATCCTGATGGTCGATGACGATCCGGGCATCCGCGACGTGGTTTCCGACTTCCTGGGGCGCCACGGCTACAAGGTGTCCACCGCTGCAGACGCCCGCGAGATGGAGCAGGCGCTGGAGCGCGGATCTGTCGACCTCATCGTGCTCGACATCATGCTGCCCGGCGAGGACGGGCTTGCGGTCTGCCGCAGGCTGGCCTCCGGCGAGGGCGGGCCGCCGATCATCATGCTCTCCGCCATGGGCGAGGACACCGACCGCATCGTCGGCCTCGAGCTCGGCGCCGACGACTACCTGGCCAAGCCGTGCAATCCGCGCGAGCTGCTCGCCCGGATCCGCGCGGTGCTCAGGCGCTCAGACAGCCGCGCCACCGGCGGCGGCGTGGGCGCGAGCTGCGAGTTCGCCGGCTGGGCGCTCGACCTCGTCCGCCGCGAGCTGCGCTCGCCGCAGGGCGTGGTGGTGAACCTCTCCACCGGCGAGTTCTCCCTGCTCCGGGTGTTCGTCGAGCGTCCGCAGCGCGTGCTGACGCGCGACCAGCTCCTGGAGCTGGCGCGGGGGCCGGATTCCGAGGCCTTCGACCGAGCCATCGACGTCCAGATCAGCCGTCTGCGTCGCAAGCTCGACGACGGCGGCGGCGGCCAGGACCTGATCCGCACCATCCGCAACGAGGGCTACATGTTCACCCCCCGGGTGCGGCGCCTGTGAGAGGCCACGCGGCATGAAGATGCTCGGCCGCGCCCGACCGACGGCGTCGCTTTTCGTCCAGCTCCTCACGCTGACGCTGCTGACCCTGGTCGCGGCCGAGGCCATCAGCCTGCTGCTGATCTTCAACCTGCCTCCGCCCACGCCCGACTTCTACCGTCTGAGCGAGATCGCGCAGACCTATCATGGCGGCGTCAGCGCGTTCGGCGAGCGCCAGCCCCTCGAGCTGACCGTGGTGAGCAAGCCCGAGGGCGTGCCCCTCGATTCGCGCCATGCGCCACAGCTTCGGCTCGCCCTCGCCAAGGACCTGGGGGTGCCGGTCGAGCAGGTGATGATCTTCACCGATGCGAACCCCTTCGCCGACCGCCGCGTCTTCCGCACCTTGCGCGCCAAGCTGGCCCGGGAGGGCGTCCAGGAGGAGCATTTCCTGGTCGCGCCGTTCGCCGTTGCGGTTCCGCGCCCGGACGGACGCTGGAACGAGGTCCGGCCCCAGCCGGCCTTCGGCCTCAACCCCTGGCAGCAGCGCATCGCGCTGTGGTTCGTGCTGACCGCGCTCGCCATGTCCCCGGTGTCCTATGTGTTCGCCCGCAGGCTTTCGGCGCCGATCCGCCTGTTCGCCGACGCCGCCGAGCGTCTCGGCCGCGATCCCCGCGCGCCGCCCTTGGCGCTCAAGGGCTCGACGGAGATCGCCGTGGCGGTCCGCGCCTTCAACGACATGCAGGAGCGCCTCAGGCGTTACGTGGACGACCGCACCGCCATGGTGGGCGCCATCGCCCACGACCTCCGCACCCCCCTCACCCGCATGCGGTTCCGCATCGAGGCGCTTCCCGAGGACCAGAAGCTTCGCCTGCAGAGCGACATCGAGCAGATGGAGCAGATGGTCTCCGCCGCCCTCACCTTCGTGCGCGACGCCAGCCAGCCCGGCCACCGCACGCCGCTCGAGCTCTCCTCGCTGCTCGAGAGCCTCTGCGACGAGATGGCCGAGACCGGCGCCGCAACACAGGTCGAGACAGGCGAGAAGGTGGTGCTTGAGGGCGATCCCATGGCGTTGCGGCGCCTGTTCGCCAACCTCCTGGACAACGCCGTGAAGTTCGGCGGACAGGCCCGGGCGCGGGTCTTCCAGCAGGACGCCAACGCCGTGGTGGAAATCGACGACGACGGTCCGGGCATCCCGCCCCAGGACCGCGAGCGCGTCTTCGATCCCTTCTACCGGCGCGAGCCGTCGCGCAACCGCCAGACCGGCGGCGCGGGGCTCGGCCTCGCCATTGTCCGCTCCATCGCCCGCGGGCATGGCGGCGACGTGGCCCTCGTCAACCGCACGGGCGGCGGGCTGACGGCGCGGGTGCGGCTGCCGCTCTGACGAGCGTTGCCGCGTTCACCGCCGCGTGACGAAAACTCGTGGATCGACGAACGCAACCTTGGCTGCGTTTCGATGGTTAGCCAGACCGCAACCCCGCGAGACGCCCATGCCCGGCCCGGAAATCCATATCGACCAAGCCCTTCCGGCGGGCGCCGGACGCCCTTCGGTGCGCCCGGTTCCACACCGGCCGCGTGACGAACGGCCGCCCTGCGGCGTCCCGCTCGAGTAGGAGAGCTGGACTGATGCCCACTGTAGAATCTGGAAAACCCCGCGCCCGTCGAGGGTTCGCGGCCATGAACCCGGAGCGCCGGCGCGAAATCGCCCGCAAAGGCGGCGCAAGCGTGCCGGGCGAGAAACGCAGCTTCGCCAAGGACCGCGACCTGGCGGCCTCCGCCGGCCGCAAGGGGGGCGAAGCCTCCCGCGGCGGCGGCCGCTCCCGGAACAACCGGCAAGGCTAGCCGCGGAGCAGCACGACAGCGAAGGCGGGCGCGGGGCACGTCCACTTCCGCTGGAGCTTCCAGCCCGCCTGGTCCGCCAGGCGGGCGAAGCCGTCGACGGTGAACTTGTGCGAATTCTCCGTGTGCAGCATTTCCCCCGCCGCGAAGGCGAACCGCCGCCCGGCGATGCGCACCTCCTGGTCGCGAAGGCTCTTAAGGTGCATCTCGATGCGCCGCTCCGACCCGTTCCACAGCGCGATGTGGGCGAAGGCGTCCAGGTCGAAGTCGCTCCCGAGCTCGCGGTTTATCCGCACCAGCAGGTTCTTGTTGAACGCCGCCGTGACGCCCAACCGGTCGTCGTAGGCCGCGACCAGCTCGTCCTCCGGCTTCTCCAGATCGATACCGACCAGAAGCGACGCGCCCAAGCCGAGCAGCCGCCGTGCGCCGGCGAGGAAGCTTACGGCCTCCTCCCGCGTGAAATTGCCGATCGTCGAGCCGGGGAAAAAGCCCACCACGGGACGCCCTGCCACCGCCGCCGGCAGTTCGATGGCGCGGCTGAAGTCCTCCACCAGCGGCGCGACGGTCAGGCGCGGGTAGTCCCGGCGCAGGGAATCGGCGGCCGCCCGCAGCGCCTCCGGGCTGATGTCGATGGGGACGTAGGCCCCGATCTGCGGCGCGGCGTCGAGCACGATACGGGTCTTGACGCTGGCGCCGGATCCGAACTCCACGAGCGCGGCGCCGGCCGGGATGGCCTGGGACATCTCCGCGGCGTGCGCCCGCAGCAGTCCGATCTCCGTACGCGTCGGATAGTATTCGGGCAGCGCGCAGATCGCCTCAAACAGGCGCGAGCCCTCGCCGTCGTAGAAATGCTTGGGCGGGATCTGCTTGGGCGTCCTTGAGAGACCGTCGAGCACATCCGCCTCTAAGCTCCCTTCCCCCTCGGCGCGCTCGGTCAGCGCCATGTCGCGGGCCAGTCGGACGCCCGAGAACATCCAGCGCTGGTGCGGATAGAAGAAGTTGCGATAGCTCGCCCGCACATGGCCGCCGGGCGTGACGCAGGCGCCGCCGCGCAGCACGAACTGCCCCGCCATGAACTTGCCGTTGTACTCACCGACCGCGCCGCCGGCTGGCCGGAATCCGGGATAGGGCGAATAGGCGCTCCGGGTCCATTCCCAAGCGTCGCCGAACATCTGGCGAAGCCCCTCGCCTGGTGAGGCAGGGGCGGGCTCCAGACGGCCGCTGGCCAGGAAGTTGCCGACGACGGCCAGCCCTTGCGCGGCGCGTTCCCACTCGGCCTCGGTGGGCAGCCGCGCGCCCGTCCAGGTGGCGAAGGCGTCGGCCTCGTAGAAGCTCACGTGGTTCACCGGCTGGGCGGGATCGACGGCCCGCAGGCCGTGCAGGGTCATGGCCGCCCAGCCGTCCGGCGTCTCCTGCCAGTAGAGGGGGCTGCGCCAGCCTTCCGCCTGCACGCGGGCCCAACCTTCCGCCAGCCACAGCTCTGGCCGCGCGTAGCCGCCGTCAGCCATGAAGGCGAGCCACTCGCCGTTGGTGACCAGTCGGTCGGCAATCTCGAAGGGCTCCAGCCACACCTTGTGGCGTGGCCCCTCGTTGTCGAAGGCGAACCCCTCCCCGTGCGCGCCGATCTCGGCAAGCCCGCCCTCGAAGCGCTGGAAGGCGAGTGGCGTCGCCTCCACCGCGGGCCAGCTCTTCGGCGGGGCGTAGGCCGGATGCAAGGGCGAACAGGCGAACAGGTTCAGGATGTCCATCAGGAGCAGTTCCTGATGCTGCTCCTCGTGCGCCAGGCCCAGGTCGAGCAGATCGTCCAGGCCGTCTGCGCCCGAGCCGAGCAGCCGCCACATGCCGGCGTCCACATGCGCCCGGTACGCCATCACGTCGTCCACGGAGGGACGCGTCAGCAACCCACGTTCGGGGCGCGGCTGACGCGGCCCCAGGGCCTCGTAGTAGGAATTGAAGAGATAGGCGAAGCGCGGGTCGAACGCCCGGTAGCCCGGCAGATGCGGCTCCAGGAGAAACGTCTCGAAGAACCAGCTGGTGTGCGCCAGGTGCCACTTCGCCGGGCTGGCGTCCGGCATGGACTGCGCCTGCTGGTCCTCCGGCGTGAGCGCCCGCGTGAGCGCCTCGGTGGCCTGGCGGACCGCGCGGTACCGTGAAAGCGCGGAGGCTGCGGCCGGCCGGACAGCGACCGGCGCCGGGTCTTCAGGCTTCATGGCGACGCCTCCCTCCACTCGCGCACGTGTGGTGCGGCTTGGGTCAAATCAAGGGTGATCGGAGGCGCAATTCCCCCGCAGCGCCAACGCAACGCCGCTTCCCGCGTTCCCGAAAATCGGCCTGATTCCCGAGATCTTGCCCCCGGAACGGATGCCCAGGGGACGCGTTCATCGACCGCCGGAGAGCTAGAGGTAGAGGCCCTTGGGGCCGGATGAGGGCAGCATGGACGCGCCGTCCAGTTGGCGGGACGAAGTCGTCGCACTGATACCAGCCCTGAGGGCGTTCGCCTGGTCGTTGAGCCACAACGGCTCGGACGCGGACGACCTGGTGCAGGACACCTTGATCAAGGCGTGGACGAACCGCGACAAATTCGAGCCTGGGACGAACCTGCGGGCGTGGCTGTTCACGATCCTGCGCAACACCTACTACACCAACGTGCTGCGTCGCCGTCGCGAGGTGCGCGACGAGACCGGCGAATACGCCAGTACGCTCAAGGCGCCGCCGACGCAGGACTGGAGCATCGCGATGCGCTCGCTGCAGGTCGCATTGCAGCAGCTTCCCGACGAGCACCGCGAGGCGCTGATCCTGGTGGGGGCGGCCGGCCTCTCGTATGAGGAGGCCGCAGAGATCTGCGGCTGTGCGCTCGGCACCATCAAGAGCCGGGTGAACCGCGCTCGCGCGCGCCTGCTCAAGATCATGGACGCCGACGACGCCACCGACGTGATGGCGATCGAGACGATGAGCGTGGCGGGGCGGGCCTAGCCGCCCTCAGCGCGAACCGGTCTTCTTCAGAGGCGGTGTGGTCGCCGCATCCAGCTGGTCGACGATCGACACCAGGCGATCGGGAACGGGTCTGGCCTGCAGCTTGCCGAACATGCCGCGCAAGGCCTTGTCGAGCGCGTTCTTCTTCGCGCGGTCACTCTGAGACTTGCTCGCCATCGGTCCGTCCCACGGCACAGCCTCATTGGATACCCAAGCTCCCGCCGGGGCAACCCGCCGCCGCGCCGCATCCACTCATTTCGGGCTTCCAACTCAAGGAACAGCCCCTTGGGTCCGCCGGTTGACCGCACCTGGAGCAGCGACCCTGGAGGATGACGACTATGGCGAACCGGGATCAGGGCTGGGGCCACCGCGGCCGGCACGGGCAGCACGACCGCTGGCGCCGCGACGACGAACATCATCGCGCCGAACATGACCGTCCCTGGGAAGAACGTACTTTCGGCCAGGCCGGCGGCTTGGATCGTCGGGAGGATCGCGACCGGACCGGCCCTCGCGAACCGCGCTGGGAAGGCGGCGAGCCCTGGCGGGGCGAGGCCCGCTACGGCGCGCGCTACGATCAGGATCGCACCGGTTACGGCGGCCAGGAATACGGCATGGAGGGCGGCCGTGAGCACGATCGGCGCGACGACCGGCGCGCCTCCGTCGATCGCGACGAGCGCGAGACCTGGCGGCCCGACCGGGGCGAGCCCTACGGCGACCTGGAGCTCAATCCACGCAACCGCGGCGTCCAGGAATTCGGGCCGCCGTCGGACTACGCCTACCATCCCCAGGCGGGTCACGAGTTCGACCCCGACTATCTGCACTGGCGCGAGGAGCAGATGCGCAGCCACGACCGCGATTATCACGACTGGCGGCGTGACCAGCGGCAGGCCTACGACGACGACTACCGGCGCTTCCGCGACGAGCGGCGCGAGCACTTCGGCCGCACGTTCCAGGACTGGCGGGCGCAGCGGAGCACGGCCGACGGCGTGCGCTCGGTGACCGTGATGCCGGGCGCCGGCGGCCCCAGCGGGGGCAGCGGCGGCTACGGGGCCGATGCGGCGCTTCCCGGCGGCTACGCCACCAACAGCTCCGACAAACCCTCCGGCATGCCCGAGCCGTTCACGGCGATGAACGCCAGCCCGGCCGCCGGCCAGACCGGCGGCCAGACGCGGGCCGGCAGCGACGGCCCGAGCCGGCCGGGCGACTCCTCGCCGGAGTTCGGCAAGGAGCCGCCGCAGGTCCAGGCCGCGTCCGGCGGGTGGGACGCCCGCGGCGCGCCCGAGGCGCGGACCGAGGCCGCTCGCGACCCGAAGCGCAAGGACGAGAAGCGCGACGACGAGCGGCGCTGACCGCTACTTGCCGTCCTGCGGGTAGATCACCGGCAGCACGAGCGCCGAGGGATGGCTGGCGTCCATGTAGATGCTGTTCTTCGCCACCCTCGGCGGCAGCTTGTGTTCGCCGGGCGCTTCGCCGGTGTTGGGGTTCACCTCAAACCTCGGGCTGTTCGTCGAGGCGATGTGCAATTCGATCCGGTGGCCCTTCTCGAACGTCAGCGCCGTGTTCCACAGGTCGATGGTGAGCTCCACGGGCGCGTTCGGCGTCATCATCTTCACGTCGTCAAAGGCCATGGTCGGCGAGCGGGCACGCTGCATCGTCAACGCAGACCTCGACACGCACCCAGTGGTCGAGATCAAAGGCGATGGCGCGAAGGGCCTTCACGCCAGCTTTCCCCGCCAGCCTGGGCGCGCGCCCAAGCCGCTGAGCGATGCCTTTGAACCCGACGACCGCGCCCTCATCATCTACTGCGGCAAGACGGCCTGGAACGCGGCTCACCTCGCCAAGCTCGTCCCGGTGATCCTTGAGGCGGGGAGCCCCACGCTCGCGCGCGTCGTGACGCTAGCCGGCGAACCTGCCTCCGGCCTGAAGGTGCAGCTCCTAGATGGCCACGCGGGGAGCAAGCGGCTCTAAGCTGGGCTAAGCAATCCCAAGGTCGTCAAAGCGCTTCGCAGCGCTTGTATGACGGATCGTGCGGCCGCTCCCGGAATCTGTCATTTCTGTAGCGATTTCAAAGGGGAGTGGCGGTGACGGAGGGATTCGAACCCTCGATACCCTTTCGGGTATGACGATTTAGCAAACCGTTGCCTTCAGCCACTCGGCCACGTCACCAGCTGATTTTGGACGGGTTGTCTCCCGCGCCTGCAGGCGAGATCGGCCGGCGATTCGAAGGATCGCGGCGGCGGCCTCTCCGCAAGGCCGCTCGTCATAACGGAAGGCGATGGGCGGGGCAACGCCGTCCAGGCGGCCCGCCGGTCGTCAGTTCGCCGCCGGGCTCAGCGCTCCGCGCATCAGCCGCGGGCGAGCCATTCGCGGGCCTGCCGCTGCGCCTCGGCGACGTCCTCCGAGGCCATCTCCCCGGCAAGCTCCTTGCGGTAGACCTTGGCTTCCATCGATCCGCGCATGGCGGCCAGATTGAACAGCATGTGCGCCGAGACATAGTCGAGCGGCGCGCCGCCCTGGCCCGTTGAATAGAGCAACCCCAGCCGGAAAAGCTCGTCTCCCGACGCATCCGGCTTCGGAAGCGGCAGGGCCTGGTTAGCGATGTCCATGCCTGAAAGCATGATCTTCGTCCCGTTTCGGCGGTCGGGCCCCAGTTCTTGGAACCTGATCCGGCCTGAATGACATGAAGCAAACGCCGATCGCCCTGAACACATGGTTAAGGTCGTTGTTGTCCTACAGTCACCAACAGACGAGCGTTGCCCAAATTGGGGATTTGGGTTGCCGAAGACTGAACGTACGCGACCAGCCTAAGGATTTTCTTGACGAATTCGGTCGGCGGCAGCGATTGGCCCGCAACCACTGCGTTCAGCCTCAGTTCAGGCGAGCCGACATAGGGATCTCTCGACGAACCCTTGCAATTGAGACAATCAGAGGCATGAGGCGCTTCCTCCAAACGCTCGCCGTCGCGCTTGCCGTCCTCGGGACGGCCGGTGGCGCGTGGGCCGGCGAGCGCCATGGCGGCTGGGGCCATGGCGGCGGCCGCGGCGCCTGGGCGCGCGAAGCCCATCGCGGCGAGGGCCCGCATCCGTGGACCCGCGGCGAACGCGGTCCGCCGCCCGGCTGGGCGCGCCGCCAGGCTCCGCCCCCCGGCTACTACGGTCCGCCGCCCGGCATGTACGAGGCGCCCGGCTACCTTCGGCGCGGCGGGTATTTGCCGCCCAACGTCCGCGGCGAGGTCGTGCCCGATCCGGGCCGCTACCGCCTGCGTCCGCCGCCGCGGGGCTTCAACTGGGTGCGCGTCGGCAACGCCTTCGCCCTGATGAACATGGAGACCGGCCAGCTCTTCGACATCATCCCGGACTAGGGACGATCAGGAGACGCCGAGCTTCTGCCGCAGCAGCTGGTTGACCGCGCCGGGATTGGCCTTGCCGCCCGTGGCCTTCATCACCTGGCCAACGAACCAGCCGATCGCCTGAGGCTTGGCCTTCACCGCCTCGGCCTGGTCGGGGTTGGCTGCGATCAGGTCGTCGATGATCTTCTCTAGCGCCCCGGTGTCGGAAACCTGCTTCAAGCCCTGCTTCTCGACGATCTGCGAGGGGCTCCCCTCGCCCAGCCACATGCGCTCGAACACGTCCTTGGCGATCTTGGAGGAGATCACCCCCTCCTCGATCAGCTGCACCAGCTCGGCGATCGCGCCGGGGAAGATCGGGGATTCCGCGATCTCGATCCCGCCGGCCGAAAGCTTGGCGGCCAGGTCGTTGGTCACCCAGTTGGCCACCAGCTTGGCGTCGCGTCCCCCCTCCTTGCCTCCTTGGGTCGCCGCCTCGAAGAAGTCGGCGCGCGCCTGCTCGGCGATCAGCACGCTCGCGTCGTAGGCCGAGAGCCCGTACTGCGACTGGAAGCGCGCCTTCTTGGCGTCCGGCAGCTCGGGCAGGCTCGCCTCGATGCGCTTCACCCAGGCCGGATCGAGTTCCAGAGGCAGCAGGTCGGGGTCGGGGAAGTAGCGGTAGTCGTGCGCCTCCTCCTTGGAGCGCATGGACCGGGTCTCGCCCTTGTTCGGGTCGAACAGGCGCGTCTCCTGGTCGATCTTGCCGCCGTCCTCCAGGATCTCGATCTGGCGGCGCGCCTCGTACTCGATCGCGGCTTGCATGAAGCGGAACGAGTTCACGTTCTTGATCTCGCAGCGCGTGCCGAGCGGCCCACCCGGCCTGCGCACCGATACGTTAACGTCGGCGCGCAGGTTGCCCTTGTCCATGTCGCCGTCGCAGGAGCCCAGGTAGATCAGGATGGTGCGCAGCTTCTTCACATAGGCCACAGCTTCGTCGGAGCAGCGCATGTCGGGCTTGGAGACGATCTCCATCAGCGCCACTCCGGCGCGGTTGAGATCGATCAGCGAGGCGCTGGGATGCTGGTCGTGCAGGCTTTTGCCGGCGTCCTGCTCCAGGTGCAGGCGCTCGATGCCGATGGCGCGCGTACTGCCGTCCGGCAGATCGAGCGTCACCTCGCCCTCGCCGACGATGGGGCTTTCGTACTGGCTGATCTGGTAGCCGGGCGGCAGGTCCGGATAGAAGTAGTTCTTGCGCGCGAA
>JAGWSE010000080.1 GCA_028869395.1 Alphaproteobacteria bacterium
GACGTCTACCGGCTCAACGGCAGCAAGATGTGGATCACCAACGGGCCCGACGCCGACGTGGCGGTGGTCTACGCCAAGACCGATCCCGAGGCGGGTGCGCGCGGCATCACCGCCTTCCTGATCGAGAAGGACTTCAGGGGCTTCAGCGTCTCCCAGAAGCTCGACAAGATGGGCATGCGCGGCTCCGACACCGGTGAGCTGGTGTTCGAGGAATGCGAGGTCCCCGAAGAGAACGTCATGGGCCCGGAGAACGGCGGCGTGGGCGTGCTGATGAGCGGGCTCGACTACGAGCGCGTGGTGCTCTCCGCGGGGCCCATCGGCATCATGCAGGCCTGCCTCGACGTGGTCCTGCCCTACGTGCGCGAGCGCAAGCAGTTCGGCCGTCCCATCGGCTCCTTCCAGCTGATGCAGGGCAAGGTCGCCGACATGTACGTGGCCCTGAACTCGGCCCGCGCCTACGTCTATGCCGTGGCCAGGGCCTGCGACGCCGGCCAGACCACGCGCTTCGACGCGGCCGGCGCTATCCTGATGGCTTCCGAGAGCGCCGTGAAGGTCGCCCTCGAAGCAATCCAGGCGCTGGGCGGGGCTGGCTACACCAAGGCGTATCCGGTCGAGCGCCTGCTGCGCGACGCCAAGCTCTACGACATCGGCGCCGGCACCAACGAGATCCGGCGCTTCCTCATCGGCCGGGAGCTGGTGGGCGGATGAGGCTCGCCGCGCTTCTCCTGGCCGCTTTCGCGCTCGCCGGCTGCGCGGGCCTGGGCCGAGAGGCCGCCTGTCCCGCCGGTCAGCACGCGGTCCGCACGGCCCAGTTGTTCTTCGGCCAGCGGCAGGAAGGCAAGCCCTGGGTGCCGGAGCCGGCCTTCCGCCGGTTCGTCGACGAGGAGCTGGTCACCCGCTTTCCGGACGGCGTGACCGTGCTGGATGGCGGCCCGCGGTGGAAGGACGACGCCGATCCGCAGATCCGCCAGGCCGCGAAGGTGGCGCTTATCGTCCTGCCGGAGGGGCCCGAGGCGCAGACGCGCCTCGCCGCGGTCCGGCGGGCCTACAAGGCGCGCTTCGACCAGGAGTCGCGAATGCGCATGACCGCGCCGGCCTGCACGCCGCTGTAGATGCGAAGGAGGGCCGTCGGATCGCTCCGACGGCCCTCCCGCTTGGGTGCGCGCCCAGCAGACTCTTCGAGCCTCTCCACAGCCGGTCGCAGCTCGCCCAGCGTGGTCGCGGCTCCGTCAGCTGACCGGGCCGCGGCGGAACCAAGGGGCTGGCGAAAGGGGTTCCGGGCGTCCAACGACGAGGCGAGGCGGTTTCATCCCGCCGCGATGCGGTTTTTCTACGGCCCGAGCAGGGCCATGCGGGCGTGCACCTCGCCGGGTGGAACCCGCAGTTCCGAGCCCACGACCCCGTGGCCGTAGAGGCTGTCGCGGCCCGGCGGCCCGACATCGAGGGCGCGCCGGCCGAGGACGGAGACCGCCCGCCTGGCTTCCGACGATCCGGGACGCCTGATGAGGCCCGCGAGCAGGCCGGACGCAATGGGGGCGGCGAAGGAGGTCCCGCGCACCGAGACGAAGCCTCCGGCCATCCCGGCCGCGGCCATGTCGGACCCTGGCGCGGCGAAATCCACGTGCGGCGAGCGGCTGGCTTCCGGCAGGATCCGCCAGCGGGGATCGACTCCGGTCACCGCCACCACGCCCGGATAGGCCGCCGGGTAGAGCGGCGGCGCGGCCGGCCCGTCGTTGCCCACGGCGGCGACCACGATGCGGCCACCCGCGATCAGGTTCTTGATGGCGGCGCCCAGCAGCAGGTTCGGCGGTCCCACCAGGCTGATGTTGATCACCGGCACGTCGGACTGGGCGAGCCATGCCAGGGCGCGGACGATGGCTTCCGCCGAGCCGCCGGCAGGCGTCGCCCCGTAGACGTCCGCGACGAACAGCCACGCGCCCGGCGCGGCGCCGCGGAAGATGCCTTCGCGGCCGGCGATCAGCGAGGCGACCGCGGTGCCGTGCGCGCTGGGCCTCGGTCCTCCGGCTGCGAAGCCGCGCTGGATCACGTGGGCCTGGGCGAGGGCCGGGGCGTTCGCCGCCACCCCGCCGTCCACCAGCCCGATGCGGATCGCATGCGGAGGCGGTCGAGGCGCGGTCCCTTCGGTCGGAGCCGCGGCGACGGGCGCGCTGCGCCGGCCGACCACGCCGCTCTCCTGATAGACGTGGTTGAAGTCGTACTGGCCCCTCGGGTCGAGCGCCCGAAGGCGCCGCAGCGCCATCACCGCCGTCATCCGCGGCGGCGCCGTCAGGACGACGCTCTCCAGCCCCAAGGCGGGAAGCGCATCGCGGGACCGGATGCGGAAGCCGGCCCGCTCGGCGCGCGCCAGGGCCGCCGGCGTGGGCGCCAGGGCCAGCACCTCGCCGCGCACCACCGGGCGACCCAGGTTGTCGGGCTCGATCAGATTGCGATGATCGACGATGAGCGCGCGGGCCGCCCGGGCGCGGGCTTCGGTGAGCTCGGCCACCTCCGACCCCTCCGAGCCGGGCAGGTCGACCGCCTCGACAGCGGCCGCCTCGCCGCGCCCGCGCGCCTCGCGCCCGACCGCGTGGTCCGTCTCGCGCGCAGCCCCGCGCAGGTGGTCGAGGGCGCCGGA
>JAGWSE010000081.1 GCA_028869395.1 Alphaproteobacteria bacterium
CAATGCGGACGGGCGGCTGGAACGGGATCAACTGGGATCCGTCGGTCGCCCGTGGGCCCGAAAAGAATATTCGGACCTGGGGTCAGCTCGGCCTGAATGGCAAGTGGAAGAACATGCCGATCCGCGTGTTCGGCTATACGCTGAAGTACAATTTTCCTGACGAGATCCACAACAAGGTGTTCCACGGCGGGTACAAGTGGAACGAGGCGCTCGAGGAGTACGCCAACAAGACCAATCCGGACGGCTCCCTCTACATCGCCGGCCAGCAGATGATCGACGACCTGGGGAAGACGCCGGGGGCCATCGCCTACGTGGCCGGCGGCGTCTCGATGATGAATTCGAATGTGAAGCTGTTGCCGCTATCGGTGAAGACCGGCGGCCCGCCCATCCCGCTCACGCTCGACAACGTACAGAACCGGACCTATCCGCTCGCGGGCGAGGTCTACTTCTACATGAACCGCCCGCCGGGGAGGCCGCTGCCCCCGAAGGTCCGCGAATTCATGCGCTACGTGTTGAGCCGCCAGGGCCAGGAGCAGGTCGAGCGTGACGGCAAGTACCTGCCGCTCACCGCGGAGCTCTCGCGCGAAGAAACCGCCAAGCTGAACTGACAGGAAGGGCCGGATCATGGGTCGAACCCCGAGCCGGGCCTGGACCGCGGCGCTGATCGCGGGCCTCGCCCTCTGCGGCGGCGGCCCGGAGGCGCTGGCGAGCGGCCCCACGCTCTCGCCCGCGCAAGCGGAGGCGGCGCTCGCGGCCCTGCCGCCCTACCAGCCGAGGGCGCCGGTGAGCGGCGTCATCCGCACCTGGGGCCACGTGTTTGTCGCCGAGGTGATGGCGCGCTGGGAGGCGGGGTTCCGGCGCTATCATCCGGACGTGCGCTTCGAGGACAATCTGGTGAGCAGCGCCGCCGCGCTGGGCGCGCTCTATTCGGGCGTGGCCGACATCGGCTTCGTCGCGCGCGAGCCGCGGCCCATGGAGCTTGCAGGCTACCGCCGGGTCGAGAAGCGGGCCCCGCTCGGCTTCCGCGTCATGACCGGCGCCTATCTCAACGCCGACAAGGTGGTTGCGCTGGGCATCCTCGTCCATCGCGACAACCCGCTGACCCATATCACCTTCGCTCAGCTCGACGCGGTGTTCGGCGGCGAGACGCGGCGGGCCCATCGGCGAATCCGCACCTGGGGCGAACTGGGTCTCACGGGCGCCTGGGCGAACCGGCCCATCCACGGATATGCGGGGACGCTGGACGCCGCGCCCGGGTTCATCTTCTCGCAGCGGGTGATGAAGGGCAGCCAGCTCTGGAACGAGGACCTGACGCTGTTCGACGACATCGATGCGCCGGGCAAGCCGACGCTCTACGCCACCAGCCAGGTCGCCGCCGCGGTGGCGAAGGACCCCGACGGGATCGGGATTTCGGGCGCGGGGAATATCGGCCCCGCCCTCAAGATCCTGCCCGTCTCCGAGGGTGATTCAGGTCCTTACGTGGCGCCGAGCGTCGAGGCGGTCGCGAGCGGGCGCTATCCGCTGACGCGTTACGTGCAGCTGTTCGTCAACGGCAGGCCCGGCGCGCCGGACAATCCCGCCGCCGCGGAATTCATCCGCTACGTCCTGAGCCGGGAGGGCCAGCGCGCGGTGGTGAGCGAAGGCGATTATCTGCCGCTCCCGCCTGCCGTGGCGGCGGCGGAACGGGCGAAGCTCGGCCCGCCTTAGTCGATCGGCACGCCGATGATGGCCTTGACGATCCACTGGTCCTCGGGCGCGCCCCAGCCGCGGCCGACGCCGAAGTCCAGATCCCAGCGGCCGAAGCCCTGGTCGAGGACGACGAAGGCCTCCTGGTCGTTGTCGGACAGACGCCCGAAGCGCCTGGCGCTCCCCAGGCTGTTGTAGCTCTCCAGGCCGAGCGCGGTGTCCGGCGCGACCTTGTAGCTGGCCTTGGTGGCGAGCTGATAGGTGACGGGGCCCTTGTCGGGTCCGGAGACGGCCCAGTCGGCGTTGAGGTTGGCGGCGAGGGTCCAGGGGCCCTGGCGCACCCCCAGAATGCCCTTCAGCTCGGCGTTCCAGGGGTTGATGTCCAGGCTGCGGCGCACCCGGCCGATCTCGAGGTTGGCGCCCCAGAACCAGTCCTGCCCCGGGCTGCGCGGCGCGATCCACTTCACCCGCCCCTTGACCCCGCCCAGTTCGGCGTCGCCGTTCCGGTCCAGGGTGGCGAGCGGCAGGTAGAGGCCGAGCTCGACGTTGTCGGTGAGCCCGTAGGACCATTCCGGCGTGAAGCGGAAGCGGCCGTCCGAGGCCATCTGGCCCGCATAATCCACATTGGCGGCGCGGCCTTGCGGGACATAGTTCAGGTGCAGGTCGAGGCCGTAGACGCCCTTCGGGTTCATCTCGTCCATGTAGACCTGGATCTCCTCGTCGGCGGCGGCGGCGCAGCCGGGGAGAAGAGCCAGCCCTGCGAAGGCGGCGAGGGCCAGATTGACGCGAGACATGCGAAGGGGCATCGGGCGGCGGACCTTTCGACTCGGCGAGCGTGCGCCCGCGCGAAGGGGATAAGGGCGAAGCTTGGCCTCGGCTAGGGCCTAGAGGTCGAGCACCAGCAGCTGGCCGGCGGACCTGGAGCAGCAGGGCGTGAACTGATCGTTCTTCGCCCTTTCTTCCGGCGAAAGCAGCATGTCGCGGTGCTCGACTTCGCCCTCCAGGACGCGGGTCAGGCAGGTCCCGCAGACGCCGTCGCCGCAAGAGGTCGGAATGTCGATGCCGTGAGCAGCGAGCGCCTCGACCACCGAGCGGTCCTTGGGCACCTCGATGACCAGGCCGCTGGAGGCGATCTTCAGCGCGAAAGGTTTGTCATTGGCCGTGTCGCGATGGGCCGCGGCGAAGTACTCGCGGTGGATCCGCCCCTCGTCCCAACCGAGCGCGCGGGCGGTCTCGACGACGTCGTCGATCAAGCGGTTCGGCCCGCAGACGTAGACGTGGGTCCCGGGCGGCTGCTGTCGAAGCAGGCTGGTCACATTGAGGCGGCCGCGCTCGGCGCTCACGTGGAAATGGGTGCGTCCTGCGAAGCTCGAGCCGCGGATGCGGTCGGCGAAGGCCGCCTGGTCCAGGCTGCGCACGCAGTAGTGAAGGGCGAAGTCGGCGCCGATGTTGGCCAGTCGCTCGGCCATGCAGAGGATCGGGGTGATGCCGATGCCGCCGGCGATCAGGAGCGTCTTCTCCGCCCCATGCGCCAGCGGGAAATGGTTGCGCGGACCGCCCGCCTGCAGCACGTCGCCCTCTTCGACCTCCTCGTGCATGCGCACGGAGCCGCCGCGGCCCTCGTCCTCGCGCAGGACGGCGACCAAATAGCGGTGCGTCTCCTTGGGATCGTTGCAGAGTGAGTACTGGCGCGTCAGGCCCGGCGCGATGGTCAGGTCGATGTGGGAGCCGGCGCTGAACGCCGGCAGCACCTTGCCGCGCGGATGGGCGAGCTCGAAGCTGGTGATGGAGTCCGCCTCGACGGTCTTGGCGACCACCTTCAGCGGCAGGCCGCCCTTGGCGCCCTTGCGCAGCTGCTTGCGGATGTAGGGGCTGAAGCCGGAGTAGGCCTGCACCGGCACGGAGAAGCAGGCCAGCATCAGCAGGAGCTGGTAGGGGATGCCGAAGATCAGGCCCGAGTGGACCGCCAGGAAGTAGAGATAGACCTTCCGGCCGAGGCTCGTGCCCGTCCTGTAGGGACTGAACTTGAGGACCCTGCCGGTCACCCCATCGAGATAGAGATAGGACTTGGCCTCCCGGTGCGGCATGCCGCGCTGCAGGATCTCGAACTCGACCGCCGGGTTCCTCCCCTTGGGAAGGTGGATCGCCACCCACTGGATGCCGGGCGCGTCCGCCTTCGCCCGGGTCCAGAGCTGATCGATGGTCAGACGCTTGCCCTTCTCCGGATGGGCGGGCGGGGGTGGCGCTTCGCGGTTATCGACGGGCGACTGGACCACGAAGGAGAGCGCCGCGCGGGCCCAGTCGAACGACAGCGGCAGGGCCGTGAAGCTCATGGCCAGCAGGAAGGCGGCGGCCCAGGCGCCGATCACCCTGTGCAGGTTGAGCGTGCGGGCGATTCCGGGCAGGCGGGTGTTGAAGGTGAGGGCGCCTTTCACGGCCGCGCGCGACTTCGGCCACCACAGGATCACGCCGCCGAGCACGAGGAACACCAGGACGAGGGCGTTCATGACGCCCGCGATCTGCTTGCCATTGTCGATCCAGCGAAAGCGGTGGAGATAGTCGAAGGCGCCATAGAAGCCGCCGTACTGGTTCTGGACCCCGTTCACGCGGCCGCTGCAGGGATCGACGTAGACGTAGTCCTTGTTGTCGAACTTGACGGCGATCGAGCTCGGCTTGCCGGGCGTGAGTTCCACGGAATCCAGATTCCCGGGATGGGCCGCCTGGGCGATGGCCATTGCGCGGTCGATCGGCAGGGGCGCAGCGCAGGTGGCCGCGGTCACCAGATCGCGGTTCAGCAGGTCCTCGAAGTGTGGGCGCATGACGAGCACGCCGCCGGTGACGGCGAGGAACAGCATCGCCAGGCCGGCGGTGAAGCCCACCCAGGTGTGCAGCCACAGAAGGTTCTTACGGAAGGCGCTCTGCTGCATGGGTTTCGCGATCTTGCGACTCGGTTGGGTTTGGCGAGCTCGTCCCGCGCGGCGGCGGGCTCCAGAGCCATGAGGCTCTGTTCGGTGTCCTTGCCAGATGCGACAATCCCCTGCGGCGAAAGCGGCAGGCGCAAGCGCTGCCGCCGGCGGGCGGGGAGCGTCCAGGCCAATGCCGCTCCGGCGGCCGGAGCGAGGGGGGACCGCAGGCGATAGCTTGGGCGGGCGGTCGGTATCACGCGGTGAACCAGGCTCGTGCGGTGCGATCGCCGGGCGGCGGAGCCTCGCCGCCCGGCGTCGTTGGGGTCAGAAGCGGGCGCGGGCGGTAAGGGTGGCGGTGCGCGGCTCGCCGGGGACGATCTGGATCGCGCCCGAGAAGCCGGTGCTCTCATAGTACCGCTCATCGAACAGGTTGCCGACCTTGAAGGTCAGGTCGACGGTCTTGTTGACGCGGTAGTACACCGCGAGATCCGTCGTCGTGTAGGCTGGCAGCTTGAGTGTGTCGGGGTTCTTGGCCTTCGGCAGCAGGCCCGCACGGTCGCCGGTGTAGGAGACACCCAGCCCCACCCCAAACCTGCTGAGCGGACCGTCGGCGAAGTCGTACCGTGTCCAGATGTGGGCGTTGTTCCTCGGGACGTTGGTGAGGAGCGCGCCGACCTGCTGCGGGATGTTCGACTTCGTGACCCGGGCGTCCAGGTAGGAATAGCCGCCGGATATCTGCCAGTTCGGAATAGGGTTCGCGTCGACTTCGAGTTCCAGCCCCTTCGATTCCTCCGCGCCGAGCTGCTCGGCGCAGGTGCCAAATGAACAGGCGAAGGTGTTGATGACGTTCTGCTTCTTGATGTCGAAGTCGGCGAGGGTGAACGTCAGGCGGTGGTCGAACAGGTTGGCCTTGACTCCGCCCTCGATGGAGTAGGCCGTGGTCGGGGAGAAGCTGTAGACCCCATTGATGTCCTGGTTGGTCGGCGGCACCGGCACGAACGAGGTCGAATAGCTGACATAGAACGACAGGTGCGACGTCGGCTCGTAGATCAGGCCCGCCATGGGCAGCCAGTCGTCGTTGGACGCGGACTGGTCAGGAACGCCCGCCAGCTTCTTTTCGTGAATGGACAGGTCTTCCTTCGCGTAGCGGAGACCGACCATCAGTTTCCACTGATCGGTGAAGCTCAGCAGGTCGGAGACGTAGACGCCGTAGGCGTTGCTGCCCGAGAAGCGGTCGTTCAGGTTCTTGGGCGTGTTGGGGTTGACCAGCGGAAAGGTGTCGAGCGCCGGAAGCAGGCCGATCTGCGGGTCGATGACCGAGACATTGTACTGGGAGGGCAGATTGTAGAACTGCAGCCGGTTCAGGTCGGCGGTTTCACGGCCGAGGTTCACGCCGACGACGATCTGGTTGCGGATCGACCCGAGGTCGAAGTCGCCGGTGACGTTGATATCGGCGAAGGAGTACGTCCGGGTGTTCTTCTGACCCCGCGCGCGGCGGGTGACCTGCAGGCCATTCGGGGTGATCCCCACCACGTCGACCCCGTGGGATTGGTCCACGTGGTAGACGTACCGGTAGCCGGCGTTCAGGCGGAACTTGTCGGTCAGGTCGTGGTGCAGCCACGCCGTCGCGGTCTCGCCTTCCTCCGTCTGGTAGTCGCCCGGCTCCTGGTAGACCGTGTCGATGGGCGCGATGAACGAGGCGTCGTCATGCGGCGCCACCAGGAAGGTGTCGTAGTGGATGCGCGTGCGGCGGTACTCGAGCTGGAGGGTTGCGTCGGTCGTGGGCGACATCTTCCAGGTCATCATCGGCGCGACATAGAGGGGCCGCTCGTACGAGTTGACCCGGAAGCCCTTGTCGTAGCCGGTCTCGGCGATGAACCGGTAGAGCAGGGAGCCGCTTTCGGTGAGGGGCCCCGTCGTGTCGGCGGACACCGTCAATCCCGTGGCGCGGTCGATGTCGCCGACGCCCTTGTCGCCGCGGACCTCCACTTCGGTTTCCCGGCTCTCCAGCGGCTTCTTGGAGATGATGTTCACGAAGCCGCCCGGCTGGGCCTGGCCGTAGAGGATCGAGGCCGGGCCCTTCACGACCTCGACGTGGTCCGTGCCGATCGTGGGCGGCGAGCCGTAGCGAACGGAGAGCCCTGGCAGTCCGTCCGTCATGATGGCGTTGCGGTCGTTGGCGGAGGTCTTGAATCCGCGGATCGTGAGATCGTAGCCGGTGTTGCCGGCCCGCTGAACGCCCGTCATGTACGGATAGAGGTCGGCGATGCTGGTCACCTCGATCGCGTTCATGAACGACTTCGTGTAGGCCGACACGCTCATCGGCGTGTCCATCACCGGGATGTTCAGCTTGGTGCCGCTATAGGCGCCGGTCGCCAGGAACCTGCCGGTGACCACGACTTCGGACACAGCCGCGCTCTGATCGGCAGGCGCGGCCTTGACCGGGGCGGCGGCCTGAGCGGCCTGGGTCCCGACGCCGGGCGCGGCCGGCTGGGCAAGCGCCAACCCCGGAACGAGGGCCGGCGTGGCGGCAAATGCTGTGGCGAGCAGAAGCTGCTTGAACGTCACGATGCTTGTCCTCCCTCTCCGCTTCCCCTGCGGAGGCGCCTTGCGGCGCGTTTTTTCTTGGCGGACGCCGCCACGCGCCTGAGACGCCGCCCGCCCGAAAGCCCCCAGGCCTGCGGCGCCGCGCGCCATCCCGACTGCCGAGATCTGACAGCTGTCCGCGCCGGATTTTGGCCTTAAAGCTGTCGCAAACCTGACGCGAACCTTAAGGCGCGTTAAGGCGCCTTTCGTTTAATGCAATAATACGAATTAGTCGCAAATAGGCGGGGCGCGGTCTTGCGCCAACTTCGCCATACGCCCGAGCGCGGGCGGTTGAGTGGGTTCCCGCACGAGGGCGATGCAGGGCTGGCGGTTTCCCGCCCGCCGATCTTGGCCCGCGGCGGAAAGCGTGAGCTTTTTCAATGCGATTATAGAGTTGAGATCGGGTTTGCCGCCCGGTTTGGCGCCGCCGATGGTCGGCTGCGTCCCTGACTTCGGCCCAGGGGCCCTCGCAGACGGGCGCCCGCCCCTTGGATCGAAAGCAGCCTCGTGACGCGCCAGATTTCCACCGGTTCCTCTGACAAGCGCGTCGGGCTGCACCGCCACCTGTATGTGCAGGTGCTGGTCGCGATCGTCTGCGGCGGGCTCCTGGGCTACTTCTTCCCGCGCCTTGGCGCGGACATGAAGCCGCTGGGGGACGCCTTCGTCCGTCTGGTGAAGATGGTCATCGCGCCGGTGATCTTCCTGACCATCTCCACAGGCGTGGGCGGCCTGCGCGAGGGGGGCAAGGTCGCTCGCATCACCTTCAAGGCGCTGGCCTATTTCATCGCCGTCTCGACCTTCGCGCTGGTGATCGGCCTGGTGGTCGCCAACGTCTTCCAACCGGGCGCTGGCATGAACATCGACCCCGCGACCCTGCAGGCGGCCAGCGTGTCCCAGTACGCCGCCAAGGCGCATGCCCAGACCCCGGCCGGCTTCCTCGTGAACATCATCCCGGAGACGGTGGGCGGTGCGTTCACCGGCGGGGACATCCTGCAGGTGCTGTTCTTTTCCGTGATGTTCGGCCTGGCGCTGGGGATGTCGGGCGAGCGCGGCCAGCCGGTCCGCGAGTTCCTGGATTCGGCTTCGAGCGTGGTCTTCCGGCTGGTGGCGATCCTGATGCGCACGGCGCCGATCGGCGCGTTCGGCGCGTTCGCCTTCACCATCGGCAAGTATGGCGTGGGCACGATCGCCCACCTCGCGGGCCTCGTCGGCGCCTTCTATCTCACGGCCATCGTCTTCGTGGCCGTCGTGCTGGGCGCAATCGGCTGGCTGAATGGCTTCTCCATCTTCCGCCTCGTCGCCTACCTGAAGGACGAGCTGCTGCTGGTGCTCGGCACCAGCTCGTCGGAAGCGGCGCTGCCCAATCTCATGGAGAAGCTGGAGGCGGCCGGCTGCGAGAAGACCATCGTGGGTCTCGTCGTGCCCACCGGCTACTCATTCAACCTCGACGGCACCAACATCTACATGACCCTGGCGGCGCTGTTCATCGCCCAGGCGACCGGGGTGCATCTGAGCCTTCCCGACCAGCTCCTGCTGCTGGCGGTGGCGATCCTCAGCTCCAAGGGCGCAGCCGGCGTCACGGGGGCGGGTTTCATTACGCTCGCAGCAACCTTGTCGGTCGTGCCCTCGGTGCCGGTGGCGGGCATGGCGCTGATCCTGGGCGTCGACCGATTCATGTCGGAGTGCCGGGCGCTCACCAACCTCATCGGCAACGCCGTGGCCACCATCGTGGTGGCCCGCTGGGAAGGCGGCCTCGACAAGGGTCGGCTGGATCGAGCGCTGAAGTCGCGCCCCGCGGCGGAGGCGCCCGACCGCAGGCCCACCGAAGTCCCGCAGCCGTCGCTGGAGCCCACGCCGTGAGTCCGCGCCTCCGTTCGACGATCATCACCGTCCACCTCTGGCTCGGCCTCATCATCGGCTTCGTCTGGGCGCTGGAGGGACTCACCGGTTCGCTGCTGGTGTTCAACCGCGACGTGGAGCGCTGGAGCCTGCACGAGACCGATTCGGGTCCGCTCCTGCCGCTTGACGAGATCTTCGCCCGCGCGGCCAAGGCGGCGCACGCCAGGGTGGGCGAGATCGAGACCTTCGGACCCTCGCACACGCTCTTCACGGCGTATTTCGACGACGCCGCCGGACATGCGAAGGCGCTGATCATCGACGGCCGCTCAGGCGTGGTGCGCGCCTGGCGCGATCCGGACGCGCTTGTCCCGGAGGGCGGCTCGACCTGGCGTTGGCTGCTCAGGCTGCACGAAGCCCTCCTGATGGGCGACAAGGGCGGCGTCCTGGTGGGGACTTCAGGCCTGCTGTTGCTCTCCTCCCTGACCCTGGGCGCGATCCTCGGCTGGCCGAGGGCCAGGATGTGGGGCGCGGCGTTCGCGGCCTCCCGTTGGCGTTCGACGCGCCAAAAGCTCTACGGCTGGCATCGCGCGATGGGGCTCGTGGCGATTCCGGTGCTTGCGGTCATGGTTCCCTGCGGCGTCTACCAGGCGCTGGCGCCGCAGTTGAAGCCCGCGCTCGTGCGCTATGCGGGCTATCGCCAGCCCTTCAGGGCGAAGCCGGTGAAGCGGCTGCCCGCGCACATCATCACCGCGCAGCGGGCGCTCGACCTGGCCAGGTCCCGTTTCCCGGGCGCGTACCTCATGCGCGCGGTGCGGCCGACGTGCAAGGCGCCGGTCTACGCGTTCCGCCTGTGGCAACCGAAGGAGCTCCGGCGCTGGGCGGGCACGACGACGGTTGCGGTCGATGCCGCAAGCGGGAAGATCCTCGCCACCTACGATCCCCTGAACGGGCCCATGGCCAACGTGGTCACCGACAACATCTATCCGATCCACACCGGCGAGGCCGGCGGCCTGGCGCTGCGCATCCTCTACATGCTCGTGGGCCTCAGCCTGCCCGGGCTGTACGTCACCGGCCTCTGGTCGTGGCTCCACCGCCGCAAGATCAACCGCCCGGGGCCGGTGAAGGCCGCGCCGAAGCGGGCGCTCACGCCCGAAGGAGCTTCCCGATGACCCCGGTCCGCACGCTTGCGGCGATGCTGGCCCTCGCCGGCCTCGCCGGCGCAGCCCATGCGCAGCCGGCCGCGACCCCGACGCCGCCCATCCGCGCCCAGGCGCTGGTCGAGCAGGCGCTCGCCCGGCATCCGGATCTGAAGATCATCGCCTTCCACGTCACCCCGCCCGGGGGCGTCGACAACGTCATCATCGCCTCGAACATCGGCCGCTTCGGCAAGAAAGCCGACGCCGACGACATGGCGGTCCTCTCGAGCGGCAAGCCGCGGGCGGAGGTCACCAGGACCGGCTACTCGGTGGAGCTGCCGCTGAGGGACGCCGCCGGGCGCACCCTGGGCGTGGTGGGGGAGACCTTCGCCTACCAGCCGGGCGACGACACCGGCGCGATCGAAGGCAAGGCCGAAGCCTTGCGCGATGAGCTCGCCGCCGAAATCCCGGACCACGCGTGGCTGTTCGCCCCGCGACGCTAGGTCCCGCTGGCCAGCGGCGCTCCTGAATATTGTTTCAGGTTGCCGTCAGGCTGGCGTCAGACCGCAGCGGAGGATCGAGTCCCAACGCGGATCGCTCGCCGTTCCGGCTGGCTCCACCGCGTCCTGCGGACTGTCCATGCTCGTCGCCGCCTCCGCCGTTCGCGCCCCTTCGTCCGCGGCTGGCGGCGCGCCCGGATGGCGTGTGAAGGCGCACTGGGCGGCGCTCGCCATCGTAGGCGTGATCGCGCTTGTCGGCGGGTTCTGGGCGGCCGGCGAAATGGCCCGCGCGCGCGCCGTGGCCGTGCTGCAGCGGGACGCCGCGGCCTCCGCGGCGCTGCACGCGGCCGTGCTCCGCAGCGAACTGGAGAAGCAGCGGTCCACGCCCTTCGTGCTGGCCGCCGACCCCGACGTGGCGGCCGCGCTCCGCTCGCACGATCCGGCGCAGGCGCGTGCCCTCAGCCGCAAGCTGGAGGCGCTCAGCCGCGGCACGCGCGCGGCCGCGATCTATGTGATGGACTCCGAGGGGACGACGCTCGCCGCCAGCAACTGGCGCGAGCCTCTCTCGTTCGTCGGCCAGAACTACAGCTTCCGCCCCTACTTCACCAAGGCGTTGCGCGTCGGCTCGGCGGAGTACTTCGCCCTGGGCACCGTCAGCCGCCGGCCGGGCCTGTTCCTGGCGAGGCGCGTGCGGGGACCGCACGGGGTGCTGGGCGTGGTCGCCGTGAAGGTCGAGATGGACGCGCTCGAGGCCGAGTGGCGCGCCTCCGACGCGATCGTGCTCGTGGCCAGCCGCGGCGGCGTGGTGCTGATCACCAATCACCCGGAATGGCGTTTCCGGACGTTTCGCCCCATGCCGGCCGCCGTCCGCGCCCGGATCGAGCGGACAAAGCAGTTCGGCGGCGCCCCGCTCGCGCCGCTGCCGTTGAGTCCGCTGGGCGTCGACGGCCTCGTCTCCGAGATCCCCCTGGCCGACGCGGGCCCGCCATCCTTCGTCCAGGTCTCCACCGGGGTCGGAGAGCCCGGCTGGCGGCTCTATCTCCTCAAGCCGGCGAACGAGGCGATCCGCGGCGCCGTGCGCTCCGCCCAGCTCATCACTCTGCTGCTCACCGCCCTGGTGTTCGCGGGACTCGCCGCCCTCCTGCGCAGACAGGAGCGCGAGGCGCTGATGGCGGCGCAGAGAGAGGCGGCCCGCGCCGAGCTGGAGGCCCGCGTCGCCGAGCGCACCCGCCAGCTGCGCGAGACGAACGAGCGGCTTCTCGTCGAGATGGAGGAGCGCCGCCGCGCCGAGTCGCTGCAGCAGGAGATGCACGACGAGCTGATCCAGGCGAGCAAGCTGGCCGTGCTTGGCCAGATCGCCGCCGGCGTAGCCCATGAGATCAACCAGCCCGTCGCCGCGATCCGGGCATACGCCGACAACGCCGCCGCCTTTCTCGAGCGGGCCGATCCACAGCCGGCGCAGAAGAACCTCGGCGTGATCGCGGTCCTGACGGAGCGGATCGGGGCGATCACGGAAGAGCTGCGCGCCTTCTCGCGCAAGACGACCCGCGACGTGCGAGCGGTGGAGCTGGAGGAGGCGCTGGCGGGCGCGCTCGTGCTTGTCGGGCCGCGACTTCACCAGCAGCGGGTGGACGTGGTGCGGCGCGGCGCCTCCGACATCTTCGTCCGCGCCGAGCGCGTGCGGCTGGAGCAGGTCTTCGTCAACCTCCTGCAGAACGCCGTGGAGGCCGTCGAGGGCCGGCCCGATCCGCGGGTGCGGGTGACGGTCGAGGCCACCTCGTCGGATGTGACGGTGGCGATTTCGGACAACGGAGCGGGTCTGCAGGGCGAGGCCGCATCGGGCCTTTTCAAGCCCTTCACCACCACCAAGAAGAATGGCCTTGGCCTGGGCCTCGTCATCTCGCGCGATATCGTCACCGAGTTCGGGGGCGAGCTTCAGAGCGGGGAGGGGCCCGACGGCGGCGCGGAATTCGTCGTCACATTGAGGAGGTGCGCATGATCTTCGAGGACTCGCGTCTGGTCGCCTTCGTGGACGACGACGACGCCCTGCGAGAAGCCAACGTCCAGGCGCTGCAGCTGGCCGGATACGACGTGCGCCCCTTCGCCTCGGCCGAGGCCGCGCTGAAAGCCATCGACGCCGACTTCGCCGGGGTTGTGGTCAGCGACATCCGAATGCCCGGGATGGATGGCCGCCAGCTCTTCCGGCGCCTTCACGAGCTCGACGCCGACCTGCCCGTCCTGCTGATCACCGGCCACGGGGACATCGCCGAAGCCGTGCAGGCGATGCACGAGGGCGCCTACGATTTCCTGGCCAAGCCCTATCCCACGGAGCGGCTGGTGCACGGCGTCTCCCGGGCCATCGAAAAGCGCCGGCTGGTTCTGGCCAATCGGCAGCTGCAGGCGCTGGCCGCGCGCGAGGAGCCCGCCTCGCCGCTGCTGGGCTCCAGCGCGATCATGGAGCGTCTGCGGAGCACGATCCGGCAGGTCGCGGGGAGCGATGTCGATGTGCTGATCGAAGGTGAGACCGGCGTCGGCAAGGAGGTCGTGGCGCGCGCGCTGCACGCGGCGAGCCCGCGTCGGCGGCAGCCCTTCGTGGCCCTCAATTGCGCGGCGCTGCCCGAGGCCATGATCGAGAGCGAGCTGTTCGGCCACGAACTCGGCGCCTTCAGCGGCGCCATGCGCAAGCGCGTGGGGCGGATCGAGTCCGCCGACCGCGGGACCCTGTTCCTGGACGAGGTGGAGAGCATGCCGCTACCGGTGCAAGGCAAGCTCCTGCGTGTCATCGAGGAGCGGGAGATCACGCCGCTCGGCGCCAACGAGGTGAGGAACGTCAACCTGCGGGTGCTCGCCTCGAGCAAGGGTGACCTGGGCGAGGCGGTGGGGCGGGGCGAATTCCGCGCCGACCTGTTCTACCGGCTGAATGCGCTGCGCATCCGGGTGCCGGCGCTGCGGGACCGGCGGGAGGACGCGCCCGTGCTGTTCGGCCACTTCCTGGCGGAGGCCGCGCGCCGCTTCCGGCGGGAGACTCCGGCCATCAGCGACGCTGTGCGCCGGCGCCTCCTGGAGCATGACTGGCCTGGAAACGTGCGCGAGCTCAACCACTTCGCGCTGCAGGTGGCCCTCGGCTTTGAGCGGCCGGACGGGCCGGAGCCCGCGCGCGGCGCCGGCGAGGGGAGTCTGCCCGAACGCGTCGATACCTTCGAGGCCCAGTTGATCCAGGACGCCCTGACCGAGGTGCGCGGCGATGTCCGCGCCGCGCTCGAGGTTCTGAAGATCCCGCGCAAGACCTTCTACGACAAGCTGCGCCGACACGGCATCGACATCGACGCCTTCCGGAGCGGCGGCAAGCTGGTGGCGTGAGCCTGTCCGGATCGGATCAGGCTCAGCGAAGCTTCCGTCGCTCTTCGGCGACTTCGCCGGCTGTGAGCGGCAACATGGTCGTGTCGCGGGCGACTTCGGCCTGTGCGTCGCGGCTCAGGATGAAACGCAGGAACGCCTCGGTTTTCGGATCGATCGAGCCGTCGGCCCGCCGACTGGCGGAGAACCAAATGCTGTCGATCAGTGGGTAGCTGTGATCGCGCACCGTATCCAGGTTCAGCGGAACGGCCGGACCACCAGCGCGCGGCGCGATCGGGATCTGCCGGGTTGCGGCGTTGACGCCGCGCATCGGCGAGTAATAGGCGATCGCATAGGGGTCGGCGCCCAGCGCGTCGGCCATCTGTTGGTCGACGCTCACCAGCTTTCCCTCCGCGCTCGCATGGATGGTGAACTGGCGGAGCCGTTCGTTCCATTGGCCGCTTCCCTCGAGGACATCCTGGGAGAAGCGCGGCGCGAACAGATATTGCAGATTGTAGCCGTAGACGTGGATGGGCTTGGTCGCCCACTCGCCCTTCAGGCCGAGCTGCCCCCAGGTGCGGATGTTCCCCTCCGCTCCGCGGGCGGCTGAAGGGTCCCAGGTCGTGCCGTTCCAGCCCCCTGAGCGTTGGGCGCCGAAGATCCCGTCGAGCTGGGCTATCGTCAGCCTGGCGATGGGATTGGCCTTGTTGACCATGATGGCGAACGGCGGATCGACGTCCCATCCGGTCATGCCGCGGATCACGAGCGGATCACGATTGAAGCGGCGCTGGTAGGACAGCAGGTCGACCCAGGTCATCCGTCGGCCGACAGCGACATCGGCCTGACCCGTGAGCAGGCCGGCGAAAGCCAGTCCCGGAGAGCCGCCGACAAACGCCAGGCGCGCGTGCGGCTGGCGCTTGTGGAAGGCGGCGGCAAGTCTGCGCCGAAAGCCGGCATGGCCCCACAGGTCGGCGGTCCAGATCCGGATCGCGCCCGTAACCTGGGTGCGGGGGACATACGGCGGCAGGTCGTCGAGGTTGAACCGCCCTTGCCGATAGAAGCGGTGGCTCTGGGCGGCGAGAATGCTCTCTGCGCGGGCCTTCTGGACCTGCAGCGCATCGTGGACCACGCCCGGCCGGGCGTTCACCGATCCCCCGCCAAGAAGGACCACGCTGAGCGCGATCGCGCCGGTGATGGCCAGTCTGCTTCGCACGCATGCCTCCGCGTTCGCCGCGCTTGATGTGCGTTGCTATTGATGTGCGCCGCCGCCGGAACGCCCGCGGGCCGCCCCCTCCGTCGAGGGCTTCTCCAGCGCATCCAGCTTGGCCATCTGGGCGCGCGCGACCTCCGCCGTCAGAGGCAGGTACTTGCCGTCGCGCATCACCTCGCGCTGGCCTTCCTGGCTGACCATGAAGCGCAGGAACTCGACCACCTTGGGGTCGAGCGGCTTGCCGGGCGTGCGGTCGGCGTAGGCGTAGATCTCGTCGAACAGCGGATAGCTGCGGTCGTGGAGGGTCTCGAGCGTGTAGGGCACGTAGGGGCCGGCGGCTGTCCGGGCGAGCTTCAGGATCTTCAGGTGCGGGACAGCCCGATCGCGCGTGAGCGTGGTCGTGGGGGCCGCGATGTAGGCGATGCCGTACTTGTCGGCGGCGAGATCGTCATTCAGGCCGCGCTCGAGCTTGCCGTCCTTCGAGACGTAGTTGGCGTAGACGCGCAGCTGCTCGTTCCACTTGTCGCTGCCCCTCAGGATCTTGTCCGACATCTCGGTGGCCTGGTGGTAGCGCAGGTTCAGGCCATAGACGTGGATCGGCTTGTCCGCCCAGGCGCCCGTCAGGCCGAGCTGGCCCCAGGTGCGGATGTTCTTCTCGGGCCCCCGGGCGTACTGCGGCCGCCAGCTCGTGCCCTCCCAGCCGCCGCTGCGTTCGGCCCCGAAGATCCCGTCCAGCTGGTCCATGGTGATCTTCGAGATCGGATTGTCGGCGTTGACGACGATGCCGAAGCCGGGGTTCCAGCCGGGCACGTCGTAGGAGCCGGTGGCGATCGTCACCTCGACGGGATCATGGTTGGCGTAGCGCTCGAAGAGCTCCAGCTCGGCGAAGGTCACCTTGCGCCCGATTCCGATGTCGCTGGCCTTGAACGCCAGGGCAGGGACCGCCGCAAAGGCGGTGCGCATGTCCCAGGCGATCCTGGCGCCTGGCTGGAACCTGGCGAACGCCGCCGCCCAGTAGGCGCCCAGGGGTCCATCGGTGATGTAGTTGCTGCCGGCCAGCCGGATCGTCCCGGTGATCTTCCGGCGCGGCCTGTAGTGCGGCAGGGCGCTGAGATCCCACCGCTTCGTGTAGGCGACCATCCGGCCGCGCCGGGTCATCATCCGCGCCCGGGCGGCCTGCATGTCGAGGCCTTCGGTCGAGATCTTGCCCGGCGCTTTCGGCTGGGCGTCCGCCGCCGCCGAGAGCGCCAGCAGCAGGACGGAGGCGGCGGCGACCACATGCTTCATGGATCGGTCCTCAATCGAGCTTCTTGAGCTGGTCCTGGACCATCTTGGCCGTCAGGGGCAAGTATCGGCCCTCGCGCTGCACCTGCTCCTGGCCCTCCTGGCTGAGGATGAAGCGCATGAACTCCTCGACCTTGGGATCGATCGCCTGGCCGGGCTCGCGGTCGAAGTAGAAGTAGATCTCGTTGTAGAGCGGATAGGTGTGGTCGCGGACGCTCTCCAGCGTGCGCTTCACATAAGGGCCGCCGGGATAGGCCTGGACCGGCAGCTCCTTCAGGTCCGGATCGACCGAAAGCGGCGAGGAGACCGATATCGCATCGGGGTCGGTCTTCACCGCATCGCGCACCTGGTAGCTCCAGGGATAGATCCGGCCCTGGGGCGTGGCGTAGTTGGCGTAGGTCCTGAAGCCCTCGACCCATTGGTCGGAGCCCTTCAGCACGATGTTCGAGAAGACCGTCATGATGTTGGCGCGGAAGGTCTGGCCGACCGGATGGATCGGCCTGTGCGCCCAGGCGCCCTTGAGTCCCAGCTGGCCCCAATTGCGGATGTCCTCGTTCGCGCCCCGCTTGTAGGGATAGTCCGTCCGCCAGGTGCTGCCGTCGTAGCCGCCGCCGCGCGCGCCGCCGAACACGCCATCCAGCTGCTTCATGCTGATGCCGGTGATCGGGTTGGCCTTGTTGACCAGGATGATGAAGGCCGGCGACCAGCCATAGACATCGTACGAGCCGGTCATGCCGGTGATCTCGGTCGGCGTATGGTGGAACACCTGCTCGAAGGTGAGCAGGTCCATCAGCGTCGCCTTCCGGCCCACGCCGATGTCGGCGACCTTGGCGGCCAGCGCGGGCACCGCGATGCCGGCGGTCGGCAGGTGGTATTCGATCGTCACGTCCGGCTGGAACTTCTTGAATTCCTCGGCCAGGTAGCCGCCCAGCGGGCCGTCCTTGAAGTAGTTGCTGCCCCAGATCCGGAGCACGCCGGTGAGGTGATGCCGGGGGACGTAGTGCGGCAGGCCGCTCAGGTCGAAATGCTTGGTGTAGCCGCCCTTGAGCGCGTGCTCCTTGCGATCCTGGGTGACGTTGAGGGTCCAGATCGGTCGGTTGGCATTGGGCGGCGCCTTGGGCGCAGGCTGGGCCAGCGCCGGACCGGCCGCGACGGCGCCGGCCAGCGCGAGCGCGAGGATCGTGTTCATCGGTGTTTCCCTAGTCGAGCTTCTTGAGCTGGGCGCGCACGACCGCCGCGGTCAGCGGCAGGTATTTTCCGTCCTTCTGCACCAGTTCCTGGCCCTGCCGGCTCAGGATGAAGCGCATGAACTCCTTCACCTTGGGGTCGAGCGGCTTGCCCGGCGCCTTGTCGATGTAGAAGTAGACCTCGTCGTAGAGCGGATAGGCGCGGCTGCGCAGGGTCTCGAGGTTGAGGGGCACGTAGTCGTGGGTCCCCCGCGGGGCGATGGCCAGCGCCTTCACCCTGGGCGTCGCCGAGTTCATGCCGGCATAGCCGATGCCACAGGGATCATTGCCCACCGCGTCCACGGTCTGCTGGCCCTCGAGCTGGGTCGTGCCGTCGGCGTTCTTGTAGTTGGTGAACTCCGTCAGGTTCTCGTTCCACTTCATGCTCCCGTACATCACCCGGTCCGCAAAGGTGATCGGGATGTGGTACTTGAGATTGTAGCCATAGACGTGGATCGGCTTGTCGGCGCAGGCGCCGGTGACCCCCAGCTGCTTCCAGTAGCGGATGTTCTTGTCGGGCCCCCGGGCCACCGAGGTGTCCCACTCCACGCCGCGGAAGGCGCCCGAGCGCTGGGCGCCGAAGATGCCGTCGAGCTGCTCGACCGTCAGCTTGGTGATCGGGTTGGACTTGTTGACCCAGATGCCGATCGCGTAGTTCCAGCCGGGCACGTTGAGGCTGCCCGTGACCGCGCTGATCTCGGTCGGGTGGTAATCCTTCAGCCGCTGGAACATCAGGAGCTCGTCCGAGGTGATCTTGCGCCCCGGGCTCACGTCTGAAAGCCCTAGGGCGAGGCCGGGGATGGCGATGAGGGTGGTGTCCAGCCGATCCTTGAAGGTGATCCCTGGCTCGTACCTGCGGAACGCGTCCTTCCAGGCCTTCCCGAGGCTGCTCTGGCGGAAGTAGTTCGACCCCCACTGGCGGATGACGCCGGAGACCTGCTGCTCGGGTTTGTAGTCGGGCAGGTCCGACAGGTCCCACTGCCGGGTGTAGTAGGCGATCGCGCCGCGCTTGTTGAGCTTCTCCTCGCGCCCCGCCTGCACGGCGATCGGATCGCGGATCTGCGCGTGGCCGGCCGTGGCGATCGCCCCGGCGAGGCCTGTCGCCAGGGCCGCCACGCAGGCGGCCGCCTCCAGGGCCTTGCGAGTGGATGAGCGCACCGTCTGTTCCCTCCGAATTCCCCCGCGCCAGGTCGCTCGTGGGCGCGGCGCATTCTTTTTCCGCCCCAAGCCAACACCCGCTCCGGCGGCGACGCCAGGAAAAGCCAGCGCCGCCCAAATCATTGGATTCGCATGCAAAAGAATCTGTCCCCAATCCGGAAGCCGGCGGAATCCCACACGGTTCGTGCGGAAAGCCGCCCGCCCTGGGCCGGATCGCACGCTCGGTTCCAGGGCCCGCGAACGGTCCAGTCAGTCGGGGGATTCGAGGTGCGCGGTTCAGCGCACAACGATCGCCGGCGACGTGCGGAAATCCGCCTCCAAGGCGGCCGAGTCGCGACTTTAAACCGCGTAAAAACAACGGGTTGATGAAAATTTTCCATTTGGCTTTTGCGGCCCCGCGGGCTGCGGTTCCCTGATGCTGCGGCCGAACGACGGCCGGGCTGGGCGTGACCGCGGGCCAAGACCACGGGCGACGCACCGGGCTCAAAACAAAAGCCCCCTCGAAGCCGCAAAGGCGAGTGAGGCGGGTCAGAGGGGGGAAGACGAGGTGAAGGCCAGCTACGTCCAGACCACGGCCATCCTGCTGGCCTTGGGCGGATTCCACGCGCACGCGGCCCATGCGGCCGAGGCGGCCGCCGCGCGCACCGCGCCCACTGACGTGGCCGCCGTCGTTGTCACCGGCCAGTTCTTCGACACCGG
>JAGWSE010000082.1 GCA_028869395.1 Alphaproteobacteria bacterium
CCGCTCGGCCGCTACTACCTCTATTTCGCCGACCACAAGGGCGGCTACATCCGGCTCGCCTTCGCCGATGCGCTCGAGGGACCCTGGCGCATCCACGGACCGGGCGCGCTGCAGCTGTCGCATTCCGGCTTTCCCACCGAACCGCTGCACCCGCCTGCCGAGGCCCAACCCGCTCCGCAGCCGGCCATCCCGCTGGCCGGCATCGCGCCGCCGGGCACGCCGGGGGTGCCCGACCGGATGGTGGACGCCACCTGCCCGCACGTCGCCTCGCCCGACGTCCACGTCGACGCCGAGCGGCGCCGGATCGTCATGTACTACCACGGCCTGGAGCGGTTCGGCGTGCAGCGGACCCGCGCGGCGGTCTCGCGCGACGGGATCCGCTTCGAGACGCCGACGCCGACATTGGGACCGGCCTATTTCCGCGTCTTCGCCCACGAAGGCTGGACCTACGCCCTGACCATGCCGGGCGTGCTCTATCGCGCCGCCGACCCCTTCGGTCCGTTCGAGCGCGGTCCCGCCCTGTTCGGCCCGGACCAGCGGCATTCGGCGGTGCTGCGGCGCGACCACACGCTGCACGTCTTCTGGACCCGCGTGGGCGATGCGCCGGAGCGGATCTACGCCTCGACGGTCGACCTGCAAGGCGACTGGAGCGGCTGGCGGGCCAGCGGGCCGGTGGAGGTGCTCCGCCCCGAACGGGACTGGGAAGGCGCGGGGCTTCCGCTCGAGCCCTCCTGGCGCAGCGCCATCGCCCACCCGGTGAACCAGCTGCGCGATCCGTGCGTCTTCGAAGACGCCGGTCGGACGTACCTGCTCTACGCCGTCCAGGGCGAGCACGGCATCGGCATCGCCGAACTCGAGATCTTGGCCTGATGGCTCAGAGGGGCGCGGCCTTCAGCCGCCACCTTGCGGCGTGACCGGGGGCTCGTTCGGCGGGCTGCCGCGGCGCGCTCGGTGCGGCGCGAGGCGGTGCAGGACGAGCGTGGCGACCAGCGCCACGGCGGTGCCCATGGCCCAGCCGGCCAGCACGTCGGTCGGCCAGTGGACGCCGAGGTAGACGCGGCTCGCCCCGATCGACAGCACCAGGACTGCGGCCAGGCCCAGCAGCAGCGACTTCGAGGCCCGGTTGGTCTCTCCCGCCGCCAGGATCCCGGCGAGCGTGAAATAGACGATCGGCGACATGGCGGAGTGGCCGCTCGGGAAGCTGGACGAATAGACCTGGTCCAGGTGCGGTACGAGGTCGGGGCGGTTTCGGCCGACGAGATGCTTGGTCCCCTCCGCCGCCGCCTGGCCGATCAGCACGGCCGCCAGGAACACAGCCGCCTGAATGCGCCGCCGGTGCAGCCACAGCATCAGCACGCCCACCACGACAACGAGGGTGATGACGGTGAAGCCGCCCAGCGCGGTGACGTCGCGCGCGGTCTCCTGCAGCCACCTGGGCCCGATCGGAACCGCGAGGTCGCCCGGCCGGCGCAGGGCCAGCAGGATGCGACTGTCGAGCCGGTAGGTGTCGCCCTCGCGTACCTCGCCCATCACGGACAGGAAGCCCCACAGGCAGAAGGACACGGCCGTCAGGCCGACGAGGAGGCGCAGCTCCGTGCGCACCAGATGGATGGCCCAGGTCCTGGCCGACCACGGCCGAGCTTCAGTCATCATGCAGTCGAAAGACCCGCCCGTGCGCCGGGTTCCATGCGGTGCGGCACGATCCTCGGCCATGCGCGTTGTTCCGGCTCCGAAAACGAGAGGCTGAACGAGGATGTTGCGGAGTCTGGGTCTGATCGGGGGGGCGGTTCTTCTCACGGCCGCCAGCGCGGCGCCGCCGCCGCAGCTGGAGAAGGCGTTCCACGGGACCGTCGTCTCGACCTATCCCGACGGACGCAAGGCCGAGCTCTGGCTGAAGCCGGACGGCTCCTACATCTCCGAGGGGCGCCGGCACGACCGCCACAGCGGCCACTGGCAGCTGCGCGGCGACAAGGTCTGCTTCCACCGCCTGATCTTCACCTATTGCACCCAGATCCCGAACGGGACCGCCTTCACGACCCGGGCCGTCACCGGCGAGACGATCCATGTTCGGCTGGAGCCTGGGCGGGCGGGCGAGAAGGCCGGCTGAAGACCAGCGCCTTCAGCCGCGCCGCCAATCGGCGACCCGCGTCGCCGAACACCACGAAGCGCGCGCCCAGGAAGTTGAGCGCCCAGGCGGTCATTGCGCCGGCCAGGAAGGCCACGTCGGCGTTGCCCAGCACCGGCTGGTGCGTCGACCGCAGCGTCAGGAACACCAGGTAGTTGCATGAGTTGCCGACCGCGCTGTTCGCCACATAGGCGGCCCACAGCGGCAGGAAGCGCTCGCGGGTGAGCGCGTTGAACGTGAAGCGGCCGTTGAGGAAGAAGGTCACGTGCATCGCGATGAGCAACGCGATCAGGCGCGCGGCCCATCCCCGCAGGCCCGCCTCCAGACCCAGCTGCATGGCGGTGAAGCTGAACACGAAGCCGACCAGCGACGCGCCGGTGAACTTGGCCAGCAGCCGCCTCAGACGGGGCGGAGGTACGGCGGGGTCATCCATGGCGTCCGGAACGTGGCCGCGCCGTCCAGGTTGCCGTCCGGGCGCGCAACCGGAGCTGTCGGCGCGACGTTGAGGAGCCCGTGCAGCTATGGCGTCCCCCTCAGTCCCCGATCGCGATCCGCCGCGTCCACGCCGTCGTGAACCCCGCGTCCGGGGGCGTCGGGCCGGGCGCGGCCGAGGAGTTGGCGACCCTGCTCTCCGATCTGGAGCTCGAATACAGCGTCAGCGAACTGACGCCTGGTGACTGCGAGGCCGCGGTGGCGGCGGCGGTCGCCGGCGACCCCGATCTCGTGGTCGCCCTGGGCGGCGACGGCACCGCCCGGCTGGTGGCCGAGACCTGCGGCCCGCACGGTCCGCTGGTGGCGCCCCTTTCCGGCGGCACGATGAACAAGCTCGGCCGCGCCCTCTACGGCCCCGTGTCCTGGCGCGAGGCGCTGCTGGCGGCGCTGACGCGGGGCGCGCCGCGTTGGGCGCCGGGGGGCGAGGTCGGCGGACGCGGCTTCTATTGCGGCGCCGTCCTGGGTTCCCCGGCGCTGATGGCGCCCGCGCGGGAAGCCATCCGCGCCCGCGACATCCGCCGCGCCTGGCGGCGCGCGGTCATCGCCTCGCGCCGGGCCTTCCTGTCCCGCCTGTCCTACGACCTCGACGGGGCGACCGGCCAGGGGGTGGCGGTCAGCTTCCTCTCGCCCACCTGCACGCCCCCGCCCGGCGAGCGGCCGGCGCTGACGGCCGCCGTGCTCGACCCGCCCGAATCCGAAGCTGGCGCCACGGCCGGCGTGCGCCTTGCGGTCAGCCAGCTCACCGGCGACTGGCGCGAGGATCCGGAGATCGTCGTGCCCTGCCTCGCCGGCCGCGTCTGGGCCCGCGCGCCGATCCCGGTCATGCTCGACGGCGAGTTCTTCCGCATGGGTCGCGAGGTGGAGATCCGCTTCCGTCCCCGCGCCTTCCGCGCGCTCGCCCCCGCGCCCGCAGCCCCTTAGTCGCGCGCGCCCGCCCTCACGCCACGTCAGTCTCGCCGAGGCCTCCGCGTTTCGGCTAGGAGTTCCTCGACACCGGACGCAAGAGCCGGCGGGAGGAGTGTCTCGAGCATGCATTACGCCGAACTGGACAAGGCCTGGGCGGAACTGACGGCGCCGGGCGCGCCGTTCGAGATCGTGGAGGTCGAGGTGGGCGGGGTTCCCATCAAGGCCTTCCGGAACGCGCCGCCGAACGTGCGGGCCCTGTGGCTCTCGACCGCGGCCTTCGCCCAGCGCGACTACCTGGTCTACGGCGACGAACGGATCACCTACGCTCAGGCGCACGCTCTGGTCGCCTCGATCGCCAACTGGCTGATGGCCCAGGGCGTGAAGCCCGGAGACCGCGTGGCGATCGCCATGCGCAACTATCCGGAATGGATGCTGATCTACTGGGCCTGCGCCTGCATCGGCGTGGCCGTGGTCGGCATGAACGCCTGGTGGACCGCGCCCGAGATCGCTTACGGCCTGAAGGACGCCGCGCCCATGGTGCTGTTCGCCGACGCCGAGCGCATCGCCCGCATCCGCGAACAGCCGGACATGCTGGGCGACACCCTGCTGGTGGGCGTGCGCACCGACGACCTGCCGGCCGGCGCCCGCGCCTGGGCGGAGGTGGCGAGCTGCGGCGGGAGCCTTCCCGACGTCGCGGTCGACCCCGACGACGACCTCTGCATCTTCTACACCTCGGGCACCACGGGCTTTCCGAAGGGCGCACAGCTCACCCATCGCAGCTCGATCAATAACCTGATGAACATGGGCTTCTCCGGCCAGGTGCAGGCGCTCGCCACCCAGCGGGCGACCGGGCAGGCGCCGCCTGAGACCCCGCCGATCCCCTCGACCCTGGTGACCACGCCCCTCTTCCACGTGACCGCCAATAACTGCGGCGCCTACGCGACCACCGCGGCCGGGGGCAAGATGGTGTTGATGTACCGCTGGGACGCCGGCGAAGCGCTGAAGCTGATCGAGCGCGAGCGCTGCACCTCGGCCGGCGGCGTGCCGGTCATGGCGCGTGAGCTCATCAACCACCCGGATTTTTCCAGGTACGACACTTCCAGCCTGCAGAGCGTCGGCGGCGGCGGCGCGCAGCTGCAGCCGGACCTGGTGGCCAAGATCGACCAGGCGGTGGCGACCGCGCGGCCCAACACCGGCTACGGCATGACCGAGACCTCCGGCATCATCACCGCCATCGCCGGCGACTTCTTCGTCGACAAGCCGGCGAGCTGCGGCCGCGCCATGCCCACCTTCGACGTGCGGATCGTGGGCGAGGACGGCCAGGCGCTGCCGCCCGGGGAGCGCGGCGAGCTCTGGGTGAAGGGCGCCTCGGTGATCAAGGGCTACATCAACCGCCCCGACGCCACGGCGGAGAGCATCACCGACGGCTGGCTGCACACCGGCGACGTCGCCTACCTGGACGAGGACGGCTTCATCTACCTGGTGGACCGCAAGAAGGACATGGTCCTGCGCGGCGGCGAGAACATCTACTGCGCCGAAGTGGAAAGCGCGCTGCACGGTCACGAGGCGGTGGCGGAATGCTCGGTGTTCGGGGTGCCGGATCCGAGGCTCGGCGAGGAGGTGGGCGCCGCCGTCGTGCTGCGTCCCGGCGAGCGGCTGAGCGCGGAGAGCCTGCGCGAGCACTGCGCCAGCCTGATCGCCCGGCACAAGATCCCGCGCTACATCTGGGTCCGCCAGGACCCCCTGCCCCGCAACGCCAACGGCAAGTTCCTCAAGCGGGAGCTTCGCGAGACGCTGAAGCTGGAAGAGGCGACCTGAGCCCGCCCGACCCTGCGCATTAACGGTTTCTAGAATGGGTCCGGGCGATGGTTCGCGCCCGTACAGTCGCATGCGTAATGACCCACCGATCTGAGGCGAGAACCACCAGGACCGGCGACGCGGGACGCCGCGCAGGCGTCCCCGGCCTGCCGACGGCGCCGGATTTCGAATCGTTCTTCAAGGCCTCGCTGGACCTGCTGGTCATCCGCGACGAGGCGTTCCGCATCCTGAAGGTCAACAGGGCCTGGGAGACCACCCTCGGCTACTCGATAGAGGAGCTCGAGGGGCAGCCGATGCTGTCGTTCATCCACCCCGACGACGTGGCCGCCAGCCACGCGCAGATGGTGGGCGTCGCCTCGGAAGGAGACGTCCGCGGCTTCCTCAACCGTTACCGCTGCCGCGACGGGAGCTACCGCTGGTTCGAGTGGCGGGCGCACCAGGATGGTGACCTGGTCTACGGCGTCGCCCGCGACGTCACCGAGCGGATCGCGCTCGAGGCGGAGATGAAGGCGGCACGGGCGGAGGCCGAGGCGGCCAACCGCGCCAAGAGCGAATTCCTCGCCAACATGAGCCACGAGATCCGCACGCCGCTCAACGGCGTGATCGGGATCGCCAGCGCTCTGGCGGGCACGCCGATCTCCGGCGAGCAGCGGGAGATGGTGGAACTGATCCTCGCCTCGGGACAGACGCTGGAGCGCGTGGTCTCCGACGTGCTGGACTTCTCGAAGATCGAGGCCGGCCAACTTCAGATCGAGACCCGGCCGTTCGATCTGCGCGCCGAAGCCGACCGCCTGCTGGCGCTGTTCCGCAGCCGCGCCGAGGCCAAGGGTTTGACCTTCGACTCCGCCTATGGCCCGGGCGCGCAGGGCTGCGTTCTGGGCGATGCGGTGCGCATCAAGCAGGTGCTCGGAAACCTGCTGTCGAACGCCGTCAAGTTCACGGCCGAAGGCTGCATCGAGGTCCGCATCGACGTCCAACAGGCGAAAGGCGCGGCCGGCGAAGTCCTCGCCATCGAGGTGCGCGATACCGGGATCGGCTTCGAGGAAGGGTTCGCCGAGCGGCTCTTCCAGCGCTTCAGCCAGGCCGACGGCTCGATCACCCGCCGGTTCGGCGGCACGGGCCTTGGCCTGTCGATCAGCCAGGC
>JAGWSE010000083.1 GCA_028869395.1 Alphaproteobacteria bacterium
CGCGGCTGAGTTCGACCGCGGCCAGCCGCGCGCCGGTGAGGTCGCAGCCCTTCAAGTCGGCGTCCGAGAGCGCGGCGCCGGACAGGTCCGCGCCCGCCGCCATGGCCCAGCGCAAGCGGGCCCCGTTGAGCACAGTAGGCGTGGAGCGGCCGCCGGGGAGTGGCAACGGCCCGAGCAGCGCGTTCTGAAGACTGGTCTTGGTCAGGTCAGCGCCCGCGAGCTTGGCGCCGCGCAGGTCGGCCTGGGTGAGGGTCGCGCCGCGCAGATCGGCGCCTTCCAGGTCGGCGCCCTGCAACTCGGCGTCGGCGAAATCGAGCCCCACCAGGCAGGCGCGCTTCGCGCTGAGCGCCGTCAGCCGAAGCCCCTTCACAGCGCCGGCGAGCGGGCGCAGGTCCTCGCCGTCGACGACGCCGCGCTGGCCCTGCTTGCCGCCGGAGCGGACCCACTGGTCGTGCTGCTTGAGCACGGACGCCAGCTTGTCGGCCCGCGAGAGCACCGCGCGGGCGGGAGCGGTCAGCGCGCCCTCCAGCTTCGCGCCCTTGGTCTTGGCGCCGCCGAGCTCGACGCCCGTCAGCACCGCGCCCTTGAAATCCGCATTCTCGAAGACCGCTCCGGCCACCGCCGAGCCTTCCAGCAGCGCGCCGCGCAGGATGGCGTCCTTGAGGTTGGCGTCGTCGAGACTGGCGTTCTTCATGGAGCAGTCGGAGAAATCCGCGCCTGTCGCATAGACCGCCTGCAGGCGCGCCCGATCGAGCGTCGCGCCGGACAGTACGGCCCGATCCAGCTCCCCGGATCGGGGCTCCTCGACCACCGCCGGGAGGCCCTTGGTCGGGTGCGGCATGGCCACCTTGCCCGGCTGGAGATCGACCTCGGTCAGATCGGCGTGGGCGAGGTTGGCCGCCTCCAGGCACGCGCCCCGAAGATTGGCCTTGGTGAGCGCTGCGCCGCGCAGGTCCGCCGCGCGAAGATTGCAGCCGGCGAGATTGGCGCCCACCAGCTTGGCGCCCACCAGCTTGGCCCCGTCGAAGACCGAACCCGAGAAATCGCCGTGGGAGAGGTCGCGCGCGGAGAGGTCCAGGCCGGAGAAGTCCACGAACGGCAGGTTCGCCTTCTTGCCGCCGGGCCGGCCGGCCACGAACTTCGCATGCGCCGCCAGGATAAGGTCGAGCTCGCCCGCGCTCAGGCGGCGGCGCCCGGGAAGCGACGGTTCGGCCATTCAGATCACGTCCTCGAGGCCGCGCGTCCCATGCCGCTTCACGCCGGTGAAGTTGGCCTGCCGAAGCAATGCGCCACGGAAGTTGGCCCGGCTGACGTCGGCCTCGTGGAAGACGGCGTGGCGCACGTCGGCGCCGGACAGGTCGGCGAACTTGAGGGAAGCGCCGGTGAGATTGCAGGGCAGGATGCGGTCGGCGCCCAGCAGCAGCGGGCCCATCTGCGCCTCGCGCAGGTCGGCTCCCGAGAGCTTGGCGTTCACCAGCCGCGCGCCGCGCAGGTCGGCGCGCCGCAGGTTGCAGCCCCGCAGGTCGGCCCCCTCGAGATGGGCGCCCTGCATCTGCACGCCTTCCATGTCGAGGCCGTAGAAGATCGCACCCTTGGCCGACAGCGCCGTCAGGTTGAAGCCCTTGATGCTCTCCAGGGCGCGCAGGTCGGCCTTGTCGAACGACGACGGGCTGCCTTCCGCCCCGTCGGTCTCGCACCAGCGCGCGTGTTCCCGGATCAGGTGTGCGTAGTTGACCTGCTCGGCCGCCGAGACGGTCGGCTCGTCGGTGAGCGCACCGGACATGTTGGCGTCCATGACGTTCCAGGAGAGCGTCTTGGCGCCCACCAGGATGGCGTCGCGCAGATCGGCGCCGGCGAGGTCCGCGCCGGAAAGGTCGGCGCCGGAGAGGTTCGCGCCGGACATGGTGGCGTGCTTGAGGTTGGCGCGGACGAGCTTGGCGTCCTTCAGCACCGCGTCGGTGAAGTCGGCGCGCATGGCCATGACCCCGGAGAGCCGCGAGCGTTCGAGGTTGGCGCCGGCCAGGATCGCGCCCTGCGCCTCGCCCGCGGCCATCGGGTTGGTCTCCACGCGGCGGAAGCCCTCGCGCCGGTCGGCCGCGGCCAGGGCGCCTTCGCGCAGGTCGCACTCGAAGAGGTCAGCGCCGGTGAGGTTGGCGTTGCGCAGGCATGCGCCGCGCAGGTCGGCGCGGCGCAGCGAGGCCTCGGTGAGGTCGCTGTCGGAAAGGTCGGCGCCGAACAGGTTGGCGTGATCGAGCCGCGCGCCCGTCATCCGGCAGCCCGCCAGCACCGCGCCGGTGAAATCGGCATCGCAGAGATTCTTGCCGGCGAGATCCAGGCCCGAGAGGTCGCACCACGCGAAGACGGCGCGCGCACCGCCGGGCTTGGAGCTCCACAGCCGGTCGTGCTTGGCGCACACGACATCGACCTCCGCCTGCTTCAGGCGGCGGACGACGAGGCTGTGGGCGGGCGCGACAGGCAGGGCCACGGGACGAACTCCTTCGTCCGCGAAGCTAGGCCGACGCTGTTAAGGATCGATTTCCAATAATTAGCGGCGGGGTTGAGCAGGCCCCTTGGGCGCGTACTGCGCGTAGAGCGC
>JAGWSE010000084.1 GCA_028869395.1 Alphaproteobacteria bacterium
CCACAGGAGAAGCGGCATGAGCCACGAGACGCACCGCCGCGGCTGGCTGAAGGCGCTGGGCGCATCGGCCGGCGGGCTCCTGCTGGGGGCCTGCGACAAGATCACCGAGAATCCGGAGAGCCTCGCCGTGCTGCGGAGCGCCGAAGGCCTGACCCGCCGCGCGCAGCGGTTGGTCGTCAACCGAAAGGCGCTCGCCCGCGAATATCCGGCCGCCGACATCTCCCCTGACTTCAAGCCCAACGGGACGATCCATCCGCAGGACGCCGACTACCTGGCCCTGGCGGCGAACGGCTTCGCCGACTTCCGCCTGGTGGTTGACGGCCTCGTGGAACGGCCGCTGTCGCTCACGCTCGGTGACCTGCGCGGCGCGCCGGGCCGAACGCAGATCACCCGCCACGACTGCGTCGAGGGTTGGTCCTCGATCGGCAAGTGGACCGGGGCGCGGCTGGGACCGTTGCTGGACCGCGCCGGACTCAAGCCGAACGCGCGCTACATCGTCTTCCATTGCGCCGATACGCTCGATCCGAACGCCCCGCCCGGCGGGGGCAAGTACTACGAGAGCATCGACCTGATCGACGCCTACCATCCACAGACGATCCTCGCCTACGCAATGAACGATCGCCCGCTCGCCATCCCGCACGGCGCGCCGGTGCGGCTGCGGGTCGAGCGCCAGCTCGGCTACAAGCAGGCCAAGTATGTGATGCGCCTGGAAGCGGTGGAGGATTTCACCCATATCGCCCAGGGCAGGGGCGGCTTCTGGGAGGATCGCGGCTACGAATGGTACGCCGGGATCTGAGCCCTCCGCTTTGCGCGCGCCGGCCGCCCGAGGTCGGCCGCCTCATCCAGGGAGCCTGAATGGCGTCCGGTCTCGCCGCGCTTCTCGACGACGTCGCCGCCATCGCCAAGCTCGCCGCCGCCTCGCTGGACGACGTGGCCGGAGCCGCCGGCAAGGCGGGCTCCAAGGCGGTCGGCGTGGTGGTGGACGACACCGCGGTCACCCCAGCCTACACCGTCGGCTTCACCCCCGACCGCGAGCTGCCGATCGTCTGGAAGATCGCGCTGGGGTCGCTGCGCAACAAGTTCCTGATCCTGCTTCCGGGCGCCTTGGCGCTCAGCGTCTTCGCGCCCTGGGCGGTCACGCCGCTGCTGATGCTGGGCGGCGGCTATCTCTGCTACGAGGCGGCGGAGAAGATCGCGGAGGCGGTGGGCGGCCACGGCGAGGCCGAAGGCCCCCAGTCGCTGGCGCTGACATCGCAGGCGCTGGAGGCGGAAAAGGTGCGCGGGGCCATCCGCACAGACCTGATCCTGTCCGGTGAGATCATGGCCATCTCGCTCGCAACGGTGGCGGACCAGCCGTTCGCCGTGCGCGCCGCGTCGCTCGCCGCCGTGGGCCTGCTCCTGACCATGGCCGTCTATGGCGTGGTCGGTCTGATCGTGAAGATGGACGACATCGGCCTGCACCTGGCGAAGCGGCGCGGCGCTTTCGTGCGCCGCGCGGGCGCGCTCCTCGTGCGCGCCATGGCGCCATTGCTGGAGTCGCTGGGCGTCGTCGGGACCGTCGCCATGCTTTGGGTCGGAGGCGGGATCATCGTGCATGGCCTCGAGCGGTTCCACGCCCCGCCGATCCCCGGCTGGGTGGAGGCGCTGTCCCACTGGGCGCGAGGCGCGCCGTTCGCGGGCGCGGCGTTCGGGCGGCTGGCCTTCGCCGTCGCCTCGGCGCTCACCGGCCTCGCCGTGGGGGCGATGGTGCTCGCCGGCGAGCGCTTGTGGACGCGGTGGCGCCGATAGGACTCAGCCGCAGCGCAGGCCCAGATGGTTCCGGCGCCGGGCGAGGTAGGTCTCGGGCGTCTGCGGCTTCACGAAGAGCGTCACGATCTGCGGGTGGACCCGGCAGACTTCGGCCTCGATGCGCGAGACGATCGCCTCGATTTGCGGCGCGCGCAGGTCATCCTCGAACTCGAGGCTGAGGGCCGCGACCACCTGGTCTGGGGCGAGCTGAACGGTGATCAGGCCGTTGGCGGCGCGCACGCCCGCCTGCGACGCGGCGATGGAAAGCACCGAGGTGGCCAGCACCGGGTTCGCGGCCTCGCCGATCAGCAGGCTCTTTGATTCGCGGGCGAGCAGGACGGCGGTCGCGCCGAGGATCAGGCCGATGACGATCGAAGCCGCCCCGTCGAACCGGGGCTCTCGCGTGAGCTGGACGGCGAGGTTGCCGAGCGCCGCCACCACGATGCCGAGCAGGGCGGCGCTGTCCTCGAACAGCACCATGAAAGACGGTGGATCCTTGCTCCGCCGGAACGCCTCATAGAAGCCGAACTCGCCCCTCGCCTCGGAGAACTGGCGGAAGGAGATCCACCAGGACGCGCCCTCGAAGATCGCGGCGAACGCCAGGACCACATAGTTCACCAGCGGGTTGCGGATAGGCTCGGGCGTGCGCAGGTGCAGCCAGCCCTCGTATAGCGAGGTGCCGCAGCCGAGCGCGAAGACGAGCAGGGCGACGATGAAGCTCCAGAAGTAGAGCTCGCGGCCATAGCCCAGCGGATGTTCGCGGTCGGGCCCCTGGTTGGCGCGCCTCAGCCCATGCAGCAGCAGGATCTCGTTGGCGCTGTCGACGGTGGAGTGGATCGCCTCGCTCACCATGCCCGAGCTGCCGGTCAACAGGGCCGCGACAGCCTTGGTGGCGGCCACCAGGATGTTGCCGATCAGGGCCGCATAGACCGTGAAGGTGGAGGAGGGCGTCTCCGATGCGGCGGGTTCGGACGGCATAGGGCCACAACGCATGCGCCCCGGATTGGGCGCGGGGCTCAGAAGGGCGAATGCGCGTCCAGCGCCGCCTCCCGGGCGCAGACGGCCGGATCGGGCCTGGGGCCGGTCCGGCGGACGGCGGCCAGCTCGGCCCGGGCGGCGTCCAGGTCGCTTCGGAACTGTGGGTTCCCGTGCAGGGCGGCCACCACGATGGAGCCGTTGAGCTGGCCCATCTCCACCGCGCTCAGGGAGTGCACGCCGCAGACCAGCCGGTTCTCCCCGAAAGCGCGGGCGCGGACCAGGATGGGCGTCGCGCGGTCGGGGACGAGCTCGGCCATGATCAGGCCGACCGTCCAGGCCCAGGTGTTGTGGCCGGACGGGTAGTCCGGGCTGGCGGCCAGGGCGGCCGTGCGCCCGACACAGATCGGGCCTTCGTCGCGCAGATAGGGGCGGGGGCGCTTGTAGATGTCCTTCGGCAGGTTGGTCGCGCGGCCTACGTCCGGGGCGAGCTTGCGGAGCAGGGCGAAGGTGCGTGGCGCGTTCTGCGGGGTCAGCTCCACGCCGACGGCGCAGGCGAGGTCCTTCACGATCCCGGCCTGGTCGGCGTCGTTCTGCGCCTGGGTCCAGCGCGCCGTTCCCTGCAAGGTGCGGGTCGCGCGGAACACCTCGCGGTCGGCCACGTCGCGCGGGTCGCCGGGCGCGGGGGCGGGCGGCAGGATGGCGTAGGTGTCGGGCAGGCCGGCCCCGAGATATCCGGAGGCGCGTGCGACGCTGGCCATCGGTTCGGAGGTGGGCGGCGCGGTCCCGGGCTGCGCTGCGCCCATCGTGAGGAGGGCGGCCGCCGCCGCCAGGACCGTGGTGATCTTCATTCGCGAGCTCCCTGCCGGCGCCCACGCTCCCCCAGGCGCGGGCCAAATTCAATCTCGGCTTTGAGTTCAGCCCAGTGTGGCGCGCTCCAAATTAAGAATATTGACTAGACGATGCAGAAAATTGATTGTGCGCCCATGGCTGAGACGAAAACCCAAGAATGGCAGGCGCTGACGGACCTGACGCGGGGCCGTCCGATCCTCGTGGAGCGGATCCGGCTCGCCGACCGCGACATCGCCATCGAGGGTGCGTTCGAGCTGCCGAAGCTCGCGCAGCTGTCGGCCGAGGATCAGGTATTCGTGGCCGCTTTCGTGCGCAGCCACGGCTCGATCAAGGAGATGGAGCAGGTGTTCGGCGTCTCCTATCCGACGGTGAAGGCGCGATTGAACCGCATCGCCGCAGCCCTCGAGTTCGTGGAGCACGATCCCTCGCCCGGCCGCTCCGACGTGCTGGAGCGGCTGAAGCGCGGCGAGCTCACTCCGGAGGAGGCCATTGCTGAGTTGGAGGCCGCCAGATGACCGCCTTCCCCCGCGCGGTGCGCCGGTTCGGAATGACTGCGCTCGATCGCGAGGAGGCGGCTGCGCGACCGCAAAAGGCCTACCGAGCCGGGGGCGGGCGCCCCGCTCGGCGGCGGGTGGTCGTGCGGCTGTGGGTCCCGACGACGGCGATCTTCTGCATGCTCGCCCCCGTCCCGCTGCTGCTCGCGCCGCTGGCCTGGCTCTCGCCGCCCGCCGTCCGGTCCCGCAACCCGTACGCCGCCGTCCTCGCGATCGGCCGGACGCTGATCGCGCTCGGCGGCACGCTGGTCGATATCGACACGCCGGATGCGCGCGTGCGCGTCCGGCTCTTCTAGGAGCTATGTCATGAACGAAGATCGCCGCAAGGTCCTGCAGATGCTGGCTGAGGGCAAGATCAACGCCGACGAGGCCGAGCGCCTGCTGGACGCGCTGGACCGCAGCGGGCCGGCCGCGCCGCGCCCGTCGGCCGTCGCGGGCAACGGCGCCCCCAAGTACCTGCGTGTCGCGGTCGACACCGAGGAGGGCGGGGACGGGCCGACAAAGGTGAACATCCGGGTGCCCATGTCGCTGCTGCGCGCGGGCGTTCGGCTGACGAGCCTGATCCCGCCGCAGGCGCGCGAACAGGTGAACGCCGAACTCGCCAAGAACGGCGTGCCCTTCGACATCGGCCAACTGAGGCCGGAGAACCTGGAAGACCTCGTCGACCAGCTCAACGACCTGCAGGTCGACGTCGACCAGGAGCGGACCAAGGTCAGGATCTACTGCGAGTGACTTGAGCGTCCTCCCCAGACGCGAAGAAGCCCGCCGCGGAGGCTCTCCACGGCGGGCTCTTTCCTGGCGCGAGCCGCCGGCGGCTATTTCGCCTGGAACAGTTTCGCCCAGCGGCGCTTCTCGCGCGTCTTCCAGCCGCCGCGGTGCCAGGCGTCCGAGGCGATGAGGGGCACGACCGTGGTGGCCTCGGCGAACACCATCTGCTCCCAGGTCACGTCCACCTTGCCCCAGGAACAGGCCTCCTTGAGCGTGGAGGACGAGCAGGCCCCGTCGCGCACGTCGGCCACCGTGATCTGGACGGCGTACTTGTGCATGTCGACCTCCTCGCCGAGGATCTCGGCGCAGACGACCGTGTCCTGCGCGAAGTTCTTCGGCACACCGCCGCCCACCATGAACAGGCCCGTCGTGCCGGCCGCGATCTTGATCTCGGTGAGTTCGCGGAAGTCGGCGGCGCTGTCGATGGAGACATAGGGCAGGCCCGCCTTGCGGCGCTCCACCTGGTGCTTCACCAGGCCGAAGCCCGCCGAACAGTCGGAGAAGGCGGGCACGAAGATCGGCACGCCCTCGCGCCAGCAGGTCTCGACCAGGCTGTCCGGCTTCTTGGCGCCGCCGTTCGCCAGCCACTTGCCCATTTCCGAGATGAACTCGCGCGACGAGTAGGGGCGGGGCTCGAGCAGGCCGCAGATCTCGTAGATCGCCGCGTCGCAGGCCTGCAGTTCCTCTTCGTCGATGTAGGTGTCGTAGATCCGGTCGATATAGAGCGAGAGCAGGTCGCGGTCGTCGACGCCGCCCTGGGCCTGGTAGTGGCGGAAGCCGAGCGCCTCGAAGAAGTCCATGTCGACGATGGAGGCGCCGGTCGAGACGATCGCGTCGATCATCCCGTACTTCACCATGTCGCGGTAGATGTGCATGCACCCGGCCGCGCTGGTGGAGCCCGCCACGGTCAGCCAGGTGGAGCAGTCCTCGTCCTCGAGGCTCATGCTCAGGATGTCGGCTGCGCGGGCCGTGTCGCGGCTCGTGAAGCTCATCTTGCGCATGGAGTCGATGATCGGCCGGGCGTCGTACTGGTCGATCGCCACGTGCTCGACGGTGCGGGACAGCAGTTCCGCCTTGCGGTTGGATCTTTGAACAGGAGCGTTCATCGTCGGAAGTTCCCTTCTGAGG
>JAGWSE010000085.1 GCA_028869395.1 Alphaproteobacteria bacterium
CGCGCGGCGGGCAAGCGCGCCGGCGCGGAGCCCGGCAAGTCTCCGCCGGCCAAGGCTGGCTGACCGGATGAGCCTGCGCCGCGTCCTGCGTTCGGGCGTCGCCGCGGTCGCGATCGCCGCGGTCGCCGCTCCGTCGGGCGCCGGCGCGGCCGCGGCTGTCCGCGGGGCGGCCCCGGAGATGCGGGTCGCGCAGGCGAAGGATTTCTCCCGCATCGAGTTCCACGGGCCCGGCGTCCACGCCCGCCGCGACGGCCAGACGCTCGTCGTGGACATGGGGTTCGATCCCCACATCGTCCGCCTCAAGACCGACCCGCCGCGGTGGGTCAAGGGCGCCGAGAAGAAGAAGGTCGGTGGGCGCTACGAAGTGCGCATCGCCATCGCCGACGACGCCGACGCCAAGATCGGCTTCGCCGACGGCGCCACCTTCATCAACGTCTTCGCCCGACCGCCGCCCGATCCCGCCGAGGTCGCCAAGGCGCAGGCGGCCGCCGAGGCGCCGTCGCCAGAGCCGCCGCGCCCCAACCCGATCCCGCCGGGCGGGGTGGTCCACATGGAGACCAAGGTCTCCAACCAGCAGGCGCTGCTCACCTTCGCCTGGGCGAACCCGGCCGGGGCGGCGGTCTTTCGCCGCGGCGACGCGGTCTGGGTGATCTTCGACGCCCCGGCGCAGCTCGATGTGTCCAAGGCGCCGATGGGGTTGACCCAGTTCAGCGCCATCCAGGCGTTCCGCGGGCCGGACTACTCCGCGATCCGCATCCGCGCGCAGCCGAACATCCCGGTGTTCGCCGTCCAGCAGGGCGCGGTCTGGACCATTGCGCTGGGCCCCGGCGACGAGATCCAGCCTTCGGAAGTGACGCTGCAGCGTGACGACGTCCAGGGCCCGGCCATGCTGAAGGCGGCGGTGGCCGGAGCGACGCGTATCGTCCAGGTGCCCGACCCCGTGGTCGGCGACACCCTGACCGTGGTGACCGCGCTCGGTCCCGCCAAGGGCATGCCGTCGCGGCGCGACTATGTGCAGCTATCGGTGCTGCCCTCGGTCCAGGGCCTGGCGATCGAGAGCTACGCCGACGGACTGCAGGTCACCCACGACGGCGACATCGTGCATATCGCCAGCCCGGCGCAACAGGGGCTGGTGCTGTCTCCCGCCTGGGCCACGCGCGACAAGGCGCTGGCCGCCATGGGCGCGCCGCAGCCCGCGGCGATGCCCTCGCTGATCGACTTCGACAACTGGCCGCGTACGGGGCCGGCCGGCTTCCTCGCCCGCTACGACCAGTTGTTCGCCGCCGCGGCCGCGGAGAAGGGCAAGGGCGGTCCCAATGCGCCGACCGCCGCACGCATGGCGCTGGCCCGCTTCCTGGTGGGCTCGCAGCTCTCCTTCGAGGCGATCGGCATCCTCAACGAGGCCGCGCACGACCAGCCGACCCTCCTCGACGACGCGGAGTTCCGCGGCCTGCGCGGCATGGCCCGGGTCATGGCCCGCCGGTACAAGGAGGCCGACGCCGACTTCTCCTCGCCGGTGCTGGCGGAGGACCCGTCGAGCTCGCTCTGGCGGGCCTACATCGATTCAAAGCTCGCCCAGTGGAGCGACGCGCGCGCGCAGTTCGCCAAGGGGGCTCAGGCCTACGCCTTGTTCCCGCCGGTCTGGCGAGCGCGTTTCGCCCGCGCCGACGCCCGCGCCGCGCTCGCCCAGGGCGACCTGACCGGCGCCGACGCCCGCGTTCGACTGGCGCTGCAGGAGAAGGTGGACCCCTACGAGCAGCTCGCCACGCGCCTCGTCCAGGCGCGCGTCCTGCAGAAGGAGGGCCACACCGACCGGGCGCTTCGCATGTACCAGGCGATCGCCACGGCGCCGGCCGAATACCTCTCGGCCCCGGCGCTGCTGCGGGCCACCCAGATCCAGCTGCAGACCGGAAAGATCACGCCGGTCCAGGCGGCCAATGTGTTCGAAGGCCTGCGCTACCGCTGGCGTGGCGACGCCACCGAGCTGGAGACCATCCGCGCGCTCGGCCAGCTCTATCTCAGCCAGGGCCATTACCGAGAAGCGCTGGAGGCGCTCCGCTCGGCCGGCAAGCGTCTGCCCGACCTGCCGGAGGCGGTGCAGCTGCAGGCGGATCTCAACGCGGCCTTCAAGCACCTCTTTCTCGACGGCGCGGCCGACGGGCTGCAGCCGATCCAGGCGCTTGCGCTGTTCTACGACTTCAAGGAGCTCACCCCGATCGGCCAGGAAGGCGACGAGATGGTGCGCAAGCTGGTGCGCCGCCTGGTCGATGTGGACCTGCTCGACCAGGCCGCCGAGCTCCTCAAGTATCAGGTCGACAACCGCCTGAACGGCGTGGCCAAGGCCCAGGTCGCCACCGACCTGGCCCTGATCTACCTGATGGACAAGAAGCCAGAGCAGGCGATCGAGGCGATCAACGAGTCCCGCACCACCGTCCTGCCGAACGCCCTCAACATGCAGCGGCGGCTGATCGAGGCGCGCGCCTGGGCGGGCCTCAACCACTTCGGCACGGCGCTGGAGATCCTCGACCGCGACCGGTCCAAGGAGGCCGAGGACCTGCGCGCGGAGATCACCTGGAAGCAGAAGGACTGGGCCAAGGCCGGGCCGCTCTACGAGAAGAGCCTGGGCGACCGGTTCCGCAACCCCGCCCCGCTGTCGGACGAAGAAGAGGGCAAGCTGCTCCGCGCCGGCGTCGCCTTCAGCCTGGCCGGCGACGACCCGGCTTTGACGAAGCTGCGCAACGAGTACCAGGGCTTCATCGACAAGGCCCACAACCCGGCGGCCCTGAAGATCGCGCTGGCGGGCATCTCGGACGGGCCGCTCAGCGTCGCCGATTTCGGCCGGGTCACGGCCGACAACGAGGTCTTCGAGGGCTGGGTCGCGAAGATGAAGGCCCACTTCCGCGAGCCGTTCGTGCCGATGGGCTCGCCCTCGCCGCAGAAGCGCGCCGAGGCGCCGACCGCGGCGGCCGGCTGAGCCCTCACCAGTTTGCGCGAAGGCCGATGAGCACCGAGCGCGGCGCCGCGGGGGTGACGGTGCGCGGATCGGGATTTCCCGGCAGGGGCGAGGGCGAGACGTTGGCCGTCGCGTCCGTTCCGAAGTACGAGCCGTAGGTGGCGTAGCGGCGGTCGAACAGGTTGTCGACGCGGCCGAAGAGCTCCAGGCGGCGCGTCATCCGCCAGGAGGCGTGCAGGCTCGCGACCCAATAGGTGGGCAGCTTCCCGTCCTGGTTCGCTTCGTCGCCCACGAGGTATTGCGAGCCGACGCCCAGCGCATCCGCGCCCACCGTGAACTTCGGCGTCGCCGCGAAGTCCGCGCCGATCTTGAACCGCTGCGCCGGCACGCCGCCGATCCGGTCGCCGGGCCTGACCACGACATTGCCGCTCGCGCCCGCGAATGGACTGTTGGGTGAGGGGAGTTCGCCGGCGAACTGATAGGTCGCCTTCAGATAGCTGTAGCCCGCATAGGCCGACCAGCGGCCACGCGTGTAGTTGGTCGACGCCTCGAGGCCCTCGCGGCGCGTCTTCGGCACGTTGCCGAAGGAGCCGCGGCCCTGGATGGCGCTGGCCAGGGGCACGATGTCGTCGTCGTTGTCGCTCCGGAAGAGGCCGATGCGCCATTTGAAGCCCCCGTCGGCGAGCCGGCCCAGCCCGCGAACCCCCGCCTCCCACGTGTGGGCCGCGACCTGCTTGAGGGGCGGATCGGAGACCAGCGCCCCCTCGATCAGGCAGGGATCGAGCGGGTTGCTGCAGGCCAGCTCCAGCGGCGTCGGCGCTCGGTTCGCCTCGGCGTAGCCGCCATAGACAGAGAGGTTGGAGGTCAGCTGGTAGGCCAGCCCCGCCGCCGGGTTGAAGCGGTCGAAGGCGTGCGCGCCGTTCAGGTCCGGCGCATAGCCGGTCAGGTCGGCGGTCTTCAGCCGGCTGTGGTTGAAGCGGCCGCTGAGCGTCAGCGAGAGTCGCGCGGTCACGTCGAGGGTGTCGGTGACGTAGACCCCGAGGTCGGCCGTGCGGGCGCGCAGCTCCACGGGGCTGTAGGCGAGGTTCCCCGCCGTGCGGACGACCTGGCCCTGGCCCGGCAGCGAAAGGTCAG
>JAGWSE010000086.1 GCA_028869395.1 Alphaproteobacteria bacterium
GACCGCACAGTCAAGCTCGCGGAGCGTCGCGGGCCAGCGCCGCCAGACGGGCGCTCAGCCGCTTCACATGGCTGCCAGGCCAATAGACCCGTCCGCAGGCCGGACAGGCGTTGAAGGGCCCAGGGCCGGCGCGGGCCTGCGGCGGCATGGCCGCGATCTCCTCGGCTGTCGCCTCATGCAGCGGGGTGTTGTCCATCACGCAGCGGGTGAAGGGGGCCAGTCGCCAGTCGATCGGCACGGCGCGGGTGAGCGCCTGCGCCTGTCCGCCCACGTCGCCGACCTTCAGAAGCACCGATCCCGGGGCGGCGCGCGCGGCCAGCTCGCGGTCGCGGGTGACCAGCACACGCCCCTCCGCCTTCGCCTCGCGCAGCATGTCCGTGTCGCCTGCGCCGTTCTCCGCCAGACGCGTGTCGTAGCCCGCCGCCCGGAGCAGGCGGGCCAGCCTCGCCAGCATCTCGTCGCACAGGAAGCGCATGGGGATCTAGATTAGCCCCATGAACCCCCTGCTGGCCGAGGCGATCCTTGCGCTCCACCTGGTGGTGATCGCCTTCAATGTCCTGGGGCTGATCGCCATCCCGCTCGGCGCGGGTCTGGGCTGGCGCTGGGTGAGGGTCCGCGGGTGGCGGCTCGCGCACCTGGCCTCGTGGGGGATCGTCGCGGCGCAGGCGGCGCTGGGCCGCGCCTGCTTCCTCACCATCTGGCAGGATGCGGCGAGCGGACGTGGCGGCGGCCAGCCGCTGATCGAGCGCTGGGTCGATAGGATGATCTACTGGCCCCTGCCGATGTGGGCCTTCACGGTCCTCTACCTCGTGCTGTTCGCTCTGGTGATCGCGCTGTGGTGGGTCGTCGCGCCGGTCACTTCGTCCCGGGCGGCGGCTTCCAGGGCGGACCCGGCTCCCAGGTGACGCCGTGGGCGCGGGCCAGGCGCGCCACTTCGCGGACGCTTTACATGCCGTCGCCGAACGCCTGGTCGCGGCAGGACGTCCAGGCCGCGCGGTCCCTCCCGCCCAGCTTGTCGCAGCCAAAGGTGGCGGTGATCGCCAGCCGATGCTCGAGGGTCTTCTTGCCGGTCTCGCTGCGCAGGCCGAGATCGCGGAATCCTGCGGGGTAGGAACCCTGAGGTCCCTCGGGCGGCGGCCCGCGGTGACCGATCACCATCGGGGCCTCCACTTTGGTCTCCGGGACCATCCGCTCCTGCGCGACAGCGGCCGCCCCGATCGCGACGAGCGTGGCCGCGGCGGCGGCGCCGACAGCCGCGGCCAGGAAGCTTTTCGGACGGTCCATGACGGAAATCCCTCAGGCCGGGCCCAAGGGGCCTGCGGCAGGGACCTTGCGCCGCCCGGTGAGGCGCGCCTCTCAGGTGTTCCCCGCAGGGCGCGCCCGCCGGCCTACCAGACGTGGACGCGCTGATCCGGCGGCAGATACAGCGTCTCGCCCGGCTTGACGTCGAAGGCGGGATACCAGGCGTCCATGTTGCGAACCGTGTCGGCCCGGTACTCCGCCGGCGCGTGGCCGTCGGTGATCACCAGCCGGCGCAGCAGCGCTTCGCGCATCTTCGTCCGCCAGCCCTGGGCGAAGGCGATGAAGAACTGCTGGTCGCCGGTGAAACCCTGCAGGGTCGGGCCTTCCTTGCCGCCTTCGGCGATCCGATAGGCGTCGTAAGCTGCGTTCAGGCCGGCGATGTCGGCGATGTTCTCGCTCAGCACCTGCTTGCCGTTCAGCGCCAGGTCCGGGAACGGATGGTACTTCGAGAACTGGTCGGCCAGGGCCGTCCCCGAAGCTTCGAAGTGGGCGTAGTCGGACGGCGTCCACCAGTTGCGCAGCTGCCCCTGGCTGTCGAACTGCGCGCCCTGGTCGTCGAACGAATGGCTGATCTCGTGGCCGATGGTGGCGCCCGTGCCGCCGAAGTTCATGGCGAGCGAATTGCGCGGGTCGAAGTAGGGCGGCTGCAGGATCGCGGCGGGGAAGTTCAGCGCGTTGCGGACCGGCAGGTTCACGGCGTTGACCAGCTGCGGGTTCATCGCCCATTCGCCGCGGTCGACGGGCTTGCCGAACTTCGCCAGGTTGCGCCGGTATTCGAACAACTCGGCGCGGTCCTGGTTGCCGTAGGCGTCGGTCGGGGAGACCTTCAGGCCCGAATAGTCGATCCAGTGGTCGGGGTAGCCCACGCCCACGTAGAGGGTGGAGAGCTTCCGCTCGGCTTCGGCCTTGGTCGCCGGCGCCATCCAGGTCAGGCCCTCGATCCGCTTGCGGAAGGCCGCAATCAGGTCCTTCACCATCACTTCCACGGCGGCCTTCGAGGAAGGCGGGAAATACTTGGCGACATAGAGCTTGCCGACGGCCTGGCCGAGGCCCGCGCTGGTGGCGTCCACCGCGCGCTTCCAGCGGGCCTGCTGCTCGGGCACGCCGGAGAGCACCTTTCCGTAGAAGGCGAAGTGCTCGTCGTCGAACGCCTTGGGCAGGACCGCCGCGTGATGCTCCACTTCCCGCAGCTGCAGATATTCCTTCCAGACCGCGAGCGGCTCGGAGGCGACCAGCGCCGCCTCGCCCGTCGTGGCGCCCGGGTGCCAGACGTAGAAGAACGGCCGGCTCTCGAGATGGGCGGCGGTGAAGAAGGCCTTCCAGTCCAGGCCCGGCGCGGCGGTGGCGAACTTGGCCATGGGCCAGCGGTTGTCCGCCTTCTTGATGTCCTCGGACTGGGCGCGCGTGGCGTGCACGCCGGCGATCTTGGTCTC
>JAGWSE010000087.1 GCA_028869395.1 Alphaproteobacteria bacterium
AGCGGCCACGGCGGCGTCGGCGAAACGCGTCAGCGCCCCGGTCACCTGGTCCAGGTCCCATGCGCCGCCCAGGTCGGCGAGGGCGGTGAGCAGATGCAGTTCGGCCTTCAGGCGACGCAGTTCGACGCTCGCGGCCTCAACTTCCAGGGTCGACGCCCTTGTCGTGCGCGCCAGGATGGAGGCGAGCCGTGCGTCCGGCTCCTCGGCCAGAAGGCTCGCCAGCCGCTCGGGGTCGCGCCGCGCCAGGCTCGCCAGATAGGGCGAGGCCCCAAACACCGGTTCCAGGGAAGGCCAGGCCTGGGCGAGGCGGTCATCCCAGACGGTCTCAGCGATGATCTCCCGGGCGCGTTCGGCAGCCTTGCGGTCAACTACCGGGCCGCAGGGTGTGATCTGGTCGACGAGCGCCATATCGCCTTCTCCGGCGCCTAGGTGTCGTTGCCAAGAAGGTTGTTCAGCCTTTGCCAGGGGCTGAAGTCTCCGATGCCGGCGTGTGGTCGGATGAGATTGTAGGCGTCGGTCCAGGGGCCGATCGCGGCGGCGCGCTGGTCGGATGAGACGTAGGGCCGGGCGTAGGCCCACTCGCGCAGGCTGGTCTGGATGAAGCGCTCGGCCTTGCCGTTGGTGCGCGGTCGGAAGGGCCGGGTGCGGACGTGCCGGAGACCGGCGGCCTTCAGAGTCTGGGCGAAGCGCCGTGAGACGTAGGCCGAGCCGTTGTCGGTCATCACCCGCTCCACCTTCACGCCGAGCCGGGCGTACCAGGCGAGCGCACGTTCGAGGAAGGCGGCGGCGTCCTCGCCGGTGAGGCTGGGCAGGATCTCGGTGTAGGCCAGCCGCGAGGCGTCATCGATGGCGACGTGCAGGTGATCCCAGCCGATCCCGCGCTTGCGGCTGGCGCGATCGCCGGTGATCCGGTGGCCGATCCCGTCGATCTTGCCGAGGCTCTTGATGTCCAGGTGGATCAGCTCGCCGGGGCGTTCGCGCTCGTAGCGGATCACCGGCTCGCGCGGCTCCAGCGCCGAGAGCTTCCCCAAGCCGAGCCGCCGCAGGAGCGCGCCTACCGTCGAGCGCGGCATCCCCAGCTCGCGGGCGATCGCCACGCTGCTCATCCGCTGGCGCCGCAGCCGCTCGATCTCAGCGATGCGCGGCGGCGAGGTCCTGCGCGGACATCGTCGGGGCGCCGAGCTGCGATCCGTGAAGTCTTCGCTCGGTCCCCGACGACGCCGGCCCAGCCACTTGTGAGCGGTCCGCTCCGAGACGCCAGCCGCTCGCGCCGCAGCCGCCACCGGCCAGCCTTCATCGAGGATCCGAGACACCATCAGCGCTCGACCCGCCGGCGTCTGGCGGGCATTCTTGTGGACGTTCATCCGGGGAGCTCCGGTGGAAGTGGAGTGTCGCAACCCCAGCTTCGTTCAGACGGCTCCCCGGGTGAACAACCTTCGTAGCTTCGACACCTAGGTGCTCTTCGGCTCCGACGGCCGAGCCTCCGAGCGGTCGCCCTCCCCGAGCTCGGGATGCAGCCGGACCAGGGCGGCGCGGTCATCGGCGAGCTGATCCCAGTGCCGGGCCATGGCGAGCAGTTGCTCGCGCTGCTCGCCGCGGTCCATTCTGGCGGCGAGCTCGCGGCATTCCCGCGCGTGTTCCCGGTACTCGGAAGCTTTTTTCATCTCATAGGTTAAATCCGAATACAGGCCGTTGGGTTCACTGTGGCGGCGCTAAATTCGAAGCACGGGGCCCGCCTCTGCTCAAGCCAGCAAGTCCTGAGCCTCGGACCAGAGGCGGTCGACGACCTCGCCGGCGGGCTCGATGCGGGCGAGGCGGGCGGACTGGCCGGCCCATGCCTGCATGCGCTGGATGTCGCCGGCCTTGGCCGCCTCGATCCGCATGGGCGTCGTGAGACCCCGCTGGACAGGATAAGGCGCCGGCGGCGGCGCTGCCGGCCCAGTCGCGGCGCAAGCGTAGGCGTTGGCGAGGCTGCGGCCTGGCCGCCCCGAGAAGGCGCGGGTCACGAGCGTATCCTCCGGCTGAGCCTGCGCCAGGGCGTCGGCC
>JAGWSE010000088.1 GCA_028869395.1 Alphaproteobacteria bacterium
AGACCGGCGAGTGGCTGACGCAATCCGAGGCGGCAACGGCGCTGGGCGTCTCGCGCCACCGGATCCGCCGGCTCATCAAGGAACGCGTGCTGCCGGCTGATCAGGTCGTACCGGGCGCCCCCTACCAGATTCGCGCCGTGGACCTGCAAAAGGCTGACGTCCTCGCCGCGGTTGCCCGAACAGGTCGCCCGTGTCGCGTGGAATCCGAAAACCAACTCGTAATGTTTACAGATACTTGAGGAAGGCAGGCACAATGAACGCATCGTCGCCACGCCGCGCAGGGCGCGCTCGGCGGCGTTGTTGGTCAGGCAGATCCGGCCGTCGTCCAGGAAGCGCGTGAACGAGGGCCAGCGGCGCAGCATGTAGCTGAACGCCTTGGCCAGGTCGTGGCCGCGCGACAGGCTCTCGCGGGTCTTCAGCATCCAGGCCTCCAGCTCGGCGACAATCCGCGCGCTCTTGGCCTGTCGGACGGCCAGGCGCTGGGCGGGCGAGACGCCGTTGATCTCGCGCTCGATGGCGAACAGCTGGTCGATGCGGCGGACCGCCTCCACGGCCAGCGGTGCGACCGGCTGGGGCTTCTCGCGCCGCGACTTCCTGAGCGCGGCGGTCTCGATGTCGGCGAGCTCGAACACCTTGCGACGCGCATGGGCCTAGCAGCTGGCCTCGAGCACCGGCGCGGGCTTGCGCTCGGCCGCGTAGAGATCGGCGAACCCGGAATAGGCGTCGGCCTGCAGGATGCCGCTCCAGGCGGCGAGATGGGCCTTGGGATGCTCCGCGCGCCGGTCGCGGGAGTAGTAGAAGACGGCCCCAGGCGGCGCGGGACCGGCGAACGGGCCGTCGTCGCGCACATAGACCCACAATCGGCCGGTGTCGGTCTTGCCCTTGGCCAATACGGGGACCGTCGTGTCGTCGCCGTGCAGCCGCTCGGCGGCCAGCACGTGGGCCTCCAGGCGGTGGAACAGCGGCGTGAGCGCCGCAGCGCCCGCGCCCACCTGGTCGGCGAGGGTGGAGAGGCTCAGGGGCACGCCCTCGCGGGCGTAGCGCTCGGCCTGGCGGTTGAGCGGCTGGTGCTGCCCGAACTTCTCGAACAGCAGCATGGCCAGGAAGCGCGGACCCGCCCAGCCGCGCGGCGTGACCCGGAACGGCGCCGGCGGCTGGCTGATGGTCTCGCAGTCCCGGCAGGAGAACTTCTCGCGGACGTGCTGGATCACCTTCCACTGGCGGGGGATCACCTCCAGCGTCTCGGTGACGTCCTCGCCGATCTTGGAGAGCCGCGATCCCCCACAGGCGGCGCAGGCGCAAGGCGCGGGCTCGACAACGCGCTCGCGCGGCAGGTGCGCCGGGAACGGCTGGCGTGAGGGGCGCTTGCGCTCGAACGCGGCAACCGTGGTGGTCCGGGCGGCAGCCGCCTCGGCGGCGATCTCGTCCTCGCTGGCGCTGGCTTCCAGCTCTTCCAGCTCGAGCTCGAGCTGATCCAGCAACCGGCGGCGGCGCTCGGCGTGCGGCCCAAACACCTGACGGTTAAGCTTGGCGATCTGCAGCTTCAGATGCGCGATCAGGGCCTGGTCATCCGACAGCTTGGCGCGCGCCCCGGCCAGCTCCGCCTCGGCGACGGCGAGCGCGGCCTTAGGGCTTCGATCTCCTGGGCCATCGCCTCCATGGCTCAGGATGGAATCACAGTTTTTGCGATTTGAAGCGCCCCAAAACGCCGCCTCGAGGCGATTTATCCGGCGCTTCTCGGCCGCCAGGTGTGCTGCAGATGACGCCAGTCGATGCCCTCCAGCATGTAGCCCAGCTGGGCGGCGGTGACCGACACCACGCCGCCCGCGGCCGTCGGCCAGACGAAGCGGCCGCGCTCCAGCCGCTTGGCGTAGAGCGACATGCCGATCCCGTCGTGCCAGAGGATCTTGATCAAGCTCCCGCCGCGGCCGCGGAACACGTAGAGATCGCCTGCGTGGGGATAGCGCTTGAGCTCTTCCTGGACCAGCAGCGCCAGGCCCTGCATGCCCTTGCGCATATCGGTA
>JAGWSE010000089.1 GCA_028869395.1 Alphaproteobacteria bacterium
CAGGCGATCACCCGCTCGATCGCCGACCAGGCGCGCACCATCCGCATCCCCGTGCACATGATCGAGACGATCAACAAGATCGTGCGCACGAGCCGGCAGATGCTGCACGAGATCGGCCGCGAGCCCACGCCCGAGGAACTGGCCGAGAAGCTGGCCATGCCGCTCGAGAAGGTGCGCAAGGTGCTGAAGATCGCTAAGGAGCCGATCTCGCTCGAGACCCCGATCGGCGACGAAGAGGACAGCCACCTCGGCGACTTCATCGAGGACAAGAACGCGGTCCTGCCGATCGATGCGGCTATCCAGAGCAATCTTCGCGAAACGACGACGCGGGTTCTCGCGTCCCTGACCCCGCGCGAGGAACGCGTGCTGCGCATGCGCTTCGGCATCGGCATGAACACCGACCACACCCTGGAGGAGGTCGGCCAGCAGTTCTCGGTGACCCGCGAACGCATCCGTCAGATCGAGGCCAAGGCGCTGCGCAAGCTCAAGCATCCCAGCCGCTCGCGCAAGCTCCGCAGCTTCCTCGACAGCTAGGCCGGACCCGTTGCTCCCCTGAGGGGGGGCAACCTTTCCGCACCGAAGGTTGGCGCTCCAAGCCGGGCTTCGACCGCCGGATCCAGGCCGGTGCATGCTCCGAACAGGTCCCCGCCTGCGCGGGGGACGAGCGGAAGAGAGGACGGGCTTCCCGACCCCGACTTCAACCCCTCCGGCTGATCCCTACCGCCAGCCGTAGTTGAAGCTCACGCTGATCCGCTCGGACTTCGCCTGGTTCGGCGGCACCTCGTGGCGGAGCCAGCTTTCCCACATCAGCACCGTCCCTGCTTCGGGACGCAGATAGACGAAGGCCTGCTGGGCTTCGTCCGCCGCCGCGCGCCGGGGCGGGGCGGCCATCATCAGCGGCAGCCGCGGATCCTCGATCTTCAGGGCCGAGGCGCCCTTGGGCGTACGCACATAGACCGTGCCGGAGAGCACGCTGTGCGGATGGATGTGCCCGGAGTGGCCGGCGCCCGGCTTCAGCACATTGACCCACAGGCTGTCGAGCCTGAGCCGGCCGGCGCCCAGGTCGAACGCCAGCGCCTCGGCGAACCGGCGCGCATGGGCGTCCAGCTTGCGCTTCAGCTCCCCGAACACGCTGGCGCGGGTCGGCAGGTCGTTCAGCGAGGCGTAGGAGGTATAGCCGCCGTAGCCGTGCGCCTTCGACCAGGCCTGGCCGGCCGTGTCCTCCGCCGCCAGCATCCGGCAGGCGGCCTCTAATTCGTCGTTGAAATCTGCAAAACCGCGGTCCGTGCTAAGCGTCGCTTCATAGATCGGAGTCGCGAATAGGGGACGCAGCGCCATTCCAGCGGCGCTATCGGTCCCGCAATGGATTGTCAAAGCATGGGGCGCGCTGGACATGCGGCGAAGCTCCGATAACCGTATTCTGAAGGACGACCGCGCCACGGAAGAGGGGGCGGCCTCTGGGGGGAAATTGGCGATGATCAGGATTGCGGCGGCCCTGGCGGTTGCGGGCGTGCTGCTGGTCGGCCAGGCGCAGGCCGCGCCGGCCAGGCCGAGGCCCGCGGCCACGCGGGTGATGAAGGCGGTCCCCTATCGCGCGCCGCGCGGTCCCGACCGAGCGCATCCCGACCTGAACGGCGTCTGGCAGGCGATGAACAGCGCCAACTTCAACATCGAGCCGCATCCCTCGAGCGCGGCCATGCAGATGGCCAAGGGCCCCTATGGCCCGGTCCCCGCGCCGGAGGTGCTGGCGCTGGGCGCGGTGGGCGCCGTCCCGGGCGGCGTCGGCGTCGTGGAAGGCGGGCCGCTGCCCTACAAGCCCGAGGCCCTCAAGCAGCGCGACGAGAACCGCGCCGACTGGATCAACCGCGACCCGGAGATCAAGTGCTACCTGCCGGGCGTGCCGCGGGCCAACTACATGAGCCTGCCGTTCCAGATCTTCCAGTCCGACAAGCAGATGCTGATCGCCTACGAGTACGCGGGCGCGGTGCGGAACATCCTCTTCAAGGACCCGGGCCCGGCCCCGATCGATTCCTGGATGGGCCAGTCGGTGGCGCACTGGGAGGGCGACACCCTGGTGATCGTGGTCACCGGCCAGAACGACTCCACCTGGTTCGACCGGGCGGGCAATTTCCATTCCGACAACATGACCGTGGTCGAGCGCTACACGCCCATCGCGCCCAACGTGCTGCGCTACGACGCCACGATCACCGACCCGGACACCTTCACCCGCCCCTGGACGATGAGCATGAACCTCTATCGCCACCTCGGCCGCGACGCGCACCTCAACCAGTTCAAGTGCACGCCGTTCGTGGAGGCGCTCATGTACGGCAAGTACAACAAGGTCCCGGCGAAGTGACCGGGCCGGCATTCGGCGCTGGGAGGCGCACAATGATTTCTCGTCGCATCGTTCCACTGATCGGGGCCTCCGTGCTCGCCGCGGCGGCCCTGGGCGTCGGCCAGGCCAGCGCCCACCACGCCTTCTCCGCCGAGTTCGACGCCAACGCGCCGGTCCTGCTGCGCGGTCCGGTGGTCAAGGTGGAGTGGATCAACCCTCACGCCTGGGTTCACATCAAGAACACCAACCCGCAGTACCGGCTCGGCGAATGGATGGTGGAGGGCGGCACGCCCAACACCCTGCTGCGCGCCGGCATCAACCGGAACACGCTCAAGCCCGGAACCGAGATCATCGTCCGCGGCTATCAGTCGATCGACAAGAGCTGCACGCCGATGTGCCGCGCGAACGGCCGCGACGTCACCTTCCCGGACGGTCGCAAGGTGTTCATGGGCTCGTCCGGGACCGGCGCCCCGCGCGACGGCGCCGACCCCAGCGAGCGCTGACCGGCCTCAGGGCTTCGCGGGGCCTTCCTTGCGCCCGAAGCTGCGCGCAGCCAGCGCCACGCCCGCGAGCGAGGCCGCCGCGAAGCCGGCGCTCGCCAGGAAGGTCGCCTGCGGCCCGATCCGGTCCCAGAGCTCGCCCGCCACGATGCTGGCCGCCAGGGCCGCGATCCCGATCACCAGGTTGAGGGCGCCGAAGCCCGTGCCCCTCAGGTCCTCCGGCGCGGTGTCGGCCACCAGCGCCGAGAGCAGGCCCTGGGTGAAGCCCATGTGCAGGCCCC
>JAGWSE010000090.1 GCA_028869395.1 Alphaproteobacteria bacterium
ACCACCTCATCGCCGACGCGCAGGCGCTGCGGGGCCAGGATGTAGGCGAGCTCGCCGTCCGCGTACTTGATGAGCGCGATGAAGGCCGTGCGGTTCGGATCGTACTCCAGGCGCTCCACGCGGCCGGGCACGTCGAACTTGCGGCGCTTGAAGTCCACGATGCGGTACAGGCGCTTGGCGCCGCCGCCGCGGAAGCGCACGGCGATCCGGCCGCCGCCGCCCCGACCGCCCGACTTGGTCAGGCCTTCGACGAGCGACTTCTCGGGCCGGCCCTTGTGGAGCTCGGACTTGTCGACCAGCACGAGGCCGCGGCGGCCCGGCGAGGTCGGATTGAACTGCTTCAGAGCCATCTAGGTCAGAGCCCCGTGGTGATGTCGATCGACTGGCCCTCGGCCAGGGTCACGACAGCCTTCTTCACATCGCTCCGGCGGCCGGCGATGCCGCGGAAGCGCTTGGTCTTGCCCTTCACGTTCAGGGTGTTGACCTTGGTCACGTTGACCTTGAACAGCGCCTCGACGGCGGCCGCGATCTCGTCCTTCGTGGCGTCCGCGGCCACCTGGAAGACGACCTTGTTCTGCTCCGAGAGCAGGGTGGCCTTCTCGGTGATCACCGGCGCGACGATGGCGTCGTAGTGACGGACGGTGGGCTGGTCGGCCATTACGCGGCCTCCTCAGGCTGGAAGCGCGTGCGGATCGCCTCGACCGCGTCCTTCGTGAGGACCAGCGTCCGGCGGCGCAGCACGTCGTAGACGTTCAGGCCGGCGTTCGGCAGCACGTCGATGTTCGGGATGTTGCGCGCGGCGAGCTTCAGGTTCGCGTCGACCTCGGCCCCGGCGATAACCAGGGCGTTGGTCACCCCGATCTTCTCCAGGCTGTCGCGAAGGGCGGCGGTCTTGGCCTCCTTCACGGTGGCGGCGTCGAGCACGATCAGCGCGCCGTCCCTGGCCTTGGACGACAGCGCGTGCCTCAGCGCCAGCGCCCGGACCTTCTTCGGAAGATCGAAGGCGTGGCTGCGCACCACGGGCCCGTGAGCCTTGGCGCCGCCGACGAACTGGGCCGCCCGGCGCGAGCCGTGGCGGGCGCCGCCGGTGCCCTTCTGGCGGTACATCTTCTTGCCCGTGCGAGAGACCTCGTTACGGACCTGGATCTTGTGGGTGCCGGCGCGGCGCTTGGCGAGCTGCCAGGTGACGCAACGCTGGAGGATGTCGGCGCGGATCTCTTCGATGCCGAAGATGTCGTCCGGCAGCTCGATCGAGCCGCCCTTCCCGCCGTCGAGCTTGATGACGTCGAGTTTCATTTAGGCTTCACCCCCAGCTTCGGGCGCTTCCGGAGCGGCGGAGGCTTCCGGCGCTTGGGCTTCTTCGGCGACTGGCGCGTCTTCCGACGCGGCTTCGGCCGCGGCGGGCGCGCGCCCGCCCTTGAACGCGCCCGGCTTCGGCGCATCCGCCGGCAGGGCGACCTTCACGGCGTCGCGGATCTTCACGAACGAGCCTTCCGAACCCGGCACCGCGCCGCGGACCAGGATCAGGCCGCGCTCGGCGTCGACGCGCCAGACGGTGAGGTTGAGGGTGGTGACGGTTTCCTGGCCGAGGTGGCCGGCCATCTTCTTGCCCGGGAAGGTGCGGCCCGGATCCTGGCGGTTGCCGGTCGAGCCGAGGGAGCGGTGGGAGACCGAGACGCCGTGGGTGGCGCGCAGGCCGCCGAAGTTCCAGCGCTTGATGCCGCCGGCGAAGCCCTTGCCGACTGTGACGCCGGTGATGTCGACCTTCTGACCGGGGACGAAGTGGTCGGCGGTGATCTCCGCGCCCACGTCGATGATGTTGTCCTCGGATACGCGGAACTCGGCCACGGTGCGCTTCGGCTCGACCTCGGCCTTGGCGAAGTGGCCGCGCATGGCCTTGGAGGTGTTCTTCGGCTTCTTGGCGCCCGCGCCGAGCTGGAGGGCGACATAGCCATCCCGCTCCGTGGTGCGCTGGCCGACGACCTGGCAGCCTTCGAGGCTGAGCACGGTCACGGGCACGTGGGCGCCGGCTTCGTCGAAGAAGCGCGTCATGCCCAGCTTTTTGGCGATCACGCCGGTTCGCATCGGACCGATCCCCTTAGAGCTTGATCTCGACGTCCACGCCGGCGGACAGGTCGAGCTTCATGAGCGCGTCCACGGTCTGCGGGGTGGGGTCGATGATGTCGAGAAGACGTTTGTGCGTGCGGATTTCGAATTGCTCGCGGCTTTTCTTGTCCACATGCGGAGACCGGTTCACGGTGAAGCGCTCGATGCCGGTGGGCAGCGGAATGGGTCCGCGGACCTGGGCGCCCGTGCGCTTTGCCGTGTTGACGATTTCCCGCGTCGAATTGTCGAGGATGCGGTGATCGAAGGCCTTAAGCCGTATGCGGATGTTCTGACCTTGCATATTTTCTACTCCGAATGCGGCCCTGGGACCGGCGATCGATCGGTCCCCTACTTCAAGATTTTAGCGACGACGCCAGCGCCGACGG
>JAGWSE010000015.1 GCA_028869395.1 Alphaproteobacteria bacterium
ATCAACCTGCTGCGCGAGGGCCTCGACATCCCCGAGTGCGGCCTGGTGGCGATCCTCGACGCCGACAAGGAGGGCTTCCTGCGCTCGGAGACCAGCCTGATCCAGACCATCGGCCGGGCGGCGCGCAACGTCGACGGCCGGGTGATCCTCTACGCCGACCAGATCACCGGCTCGATGGAGCGCGCCATGGCCGAGACCAGGCGCCGCCGGGAGAAGCAGGAGGCCTACAACCTCGAGCACGGCATCACGCCGGAGAGCGTGAAGAGCCAGATCAAGGACATCCTCGCCAGCCCCTACGAGAAGGACCACGTGCTGGTGCCTGTGGGCGTGGCCGAGGACGGCAAGCCCTTCATGGGGGACAACTTCAAGGCCACGCTGAAGGACCTCGAGGCCCGCATGCGAGAGGCCGCCGCCAACCTGGAGTTCGAGGAGGCCGCGCGGCTGCGCGACGAGGTCAAGAGGCTGAAGCTGCGGGACCTGGAGTTCGCCGCCGCCGCCCTGGCCGGCCAGGGCGAGACCGGCGACCGGGCGGCGGTGAAGGCGGTGCGCGCCGAGGCGCGGGCGGAGAAGCAGGACGCCTTCCGCAAGGGCCGCGGGCGGAGCCGGCGGGGGCCGTAGGCTCCCTCCCCGCTCGTCCCCGCGCAGGCGGGGAACCGAGCCGAGCGTGGGATCCGAACCCCCGACGGGCGGTCCGCTTATCGGCTTATCACGCCCCTCCGCCCCCCGTGTGCCGCAGGTCACGGCGCTTAACTTTACAGTGTGGCTTTGAATCCCCACCCGCGGAGACAAGCGCGGCCTTTGGCGCCGTTCATGTATCCGACAGGGAACCTGTGCCGTCTTAGTACGTAAGCGGGACAACAGGGCAGTGGTCCTTTCGAACGCGGTCCGGTGGGGACTGCGGGAGGGCCGCCGAATTCCTGGGTTGGCGATTTGAGGTATTACCGCATGTCACCGTCATTGAGCGTGGTCGCCGACAACGACCTGAAGACTTCTCCGAAGACCGAAACCGTCGCCGAGCGGGTCCGCCGGCTGCAGGCCGAAGCCAAGCAGCTCGCCAAGGACCACATCCGCTCGCTGTCGGCCGCCATCGTGAACGTAGAGCAGATGGCCGCCGAGATCGCCGAGGGCGGCGAAGCCTATCCGCCGGGCGTCCGCGACCTGGCCAGCCGTATGGTCGAGGACCTGGAAGCCCGCGTCCAGACGCTGGAAGCCATCGTCGCGCGCACGCTCTGAGGCGGGCGTAGACGCATACCGTTCCCGCCTGCGCGGCCCGCTTTCTCCAGGGCGGGCCGGCGGGGGGAACGGGGCGGGGGCGGCCGGTCCGCCCATCGGAAGACAGGGGATGAGCCGAGGCTTCCGCCGTTAACCGCACCCGTTAGGGATGACCCGCCGCCCGGCGGGTTTTTTGTTGGCCGCTCGTCCCCGCGCAGGCGGTGGGAGGGGGACCATTCGGGGAGCGCAGCGAACACCGGAGGGTGGAAGGGACAGGCGGCGGGCGCCGCGCTGCGACTCGCCCCCTCCACGACCCGCTCTTCCGCCCTGCGGACGTCGGCGTGCGGTCCCCCTCCCGCCGCTTCGCGGGGGAGGCGCTTATTGCACGAGGTCGGCGAATTCGCGGCTGCGGCGGAGCCAGGCGGCGGCGTAGGAGCAGATGGGGGTGATCCTGAGGTGCTTCGCCCGGGCGTCGGCGGCCAGGGCGGCCATCAGGCGCCCCGCGGCGCCCGTGCCGCGCAGCTCCGGCGGGCTTTCCACGTGGTCGATGAAGAGGCGCTCGCCCTGCCGGCGGTAGTCGGCCCAGGAGGTCAGGCCCTGTTCGTCCATCTCGTAGCGGCGGCCGGTGTCGCGAAGCTCGCTCATGCGCACGTCTCCTTCCGGGACAGAACCGCGGACGCACGGGTTGCGATCCCGCGCCCGATGCTCCTCTACTCCCGTATGGCCGGGCTTGTCCCGGGACGAGGTCAAGGGAGAGCCGGAATGAGACGGACGGCGGCGATCGGGGCTGTGGCGCTGCTGGCGCTCGCAGGGTGCCAGAAGAAGACCAATGAGCAGGCGGCGGCCAATGCGCAGGCGCCGGCGCCGGCGGCGGGGACGGCCCAGGGACGCGCGCAGACCGCGGCGGCGCCCAGCGAGCCGCTGAAGCTGTCGCGCCGGCCGGGCCTGTGGGAGATGAAGATGACCACCGAGGGGATGACGCAGGCCTCGCGGGTCTGCGTCGACGCCGCCACCGACGCCAAGCTGGGCATAACCGGGGTGCACAAGGGGCCGAACCCCTGCAGCGAGCAGAAGATGACCAAGACCGCGAGCGGCTATCAGATCGACACGGTGTGCAACCTGGGCGATGCGGGCGTGCTGACCAACCACGCGGTGATGACCGGCGATCCGGGCTCGCACTACACCGTCGAGATGACCACCACGACCAAGGGCGCGCGGGCGGCGCAGGTGAACGGCACGCGCAAGGCGGTGATGGAGGCCACCTGGAAGGGCGCCTGCCCCGCCGACATGAAGCCCGGCGACGTGGAGGTGGGCGGGGTTAAGTTCAACGCCGCGGCGCAGCCCTGACCGGCGGGGGCGGGGCGCTGAAGCCAGGGTCCTCCTCCAGCGCGCGGCGCGATCAGGGGGAGGTGGTCCGCAGGACCGGAGGGGGTTTCATCCGCCGCGCCGCAGCGGGTCGGCCTGAGCGGAAACCCCCTCAGTCGCTTCGCGACAGCTCCCCCTGAGGGGAGCATCTGGGTCGGGGCCTAGACGAGCTCGACGGCCATGGCGGTGGCTTCGCCGCCGCCGATGCAGAGGGAGGCGAGGCCGCGCTTGCCGCCGCGAGTTTCCAGGGCGGAGATGAGGGTGGCCAGGATGCGGGCGCCGGAGGCCCCGATGGGGTGGCCCAGCGCGCAGGCGCCGCCATTGACGTTGAGCTTCTCGCGGTCGATGCGCAGCTCACGCTCGGCGATCATGGCGACCACGGCGAAGGCCTCGTTGACCTCGAAGAGGTCGACGTCGTCCACCGTCCAGCCGGCCTTCTTCAGCGCCTTGCGCATGGCGGGCACCGGAGCGGTGGTGAAGAGGCCCGGCTCGTGGGCGTGGGCGGCGTGCGAGACGACGCGGGCGACGATCTCCATGCCCAGCTTCTTCGCCACGCTCTCGCGGGTCATGACCAGGGCCGCGGCGCCGTCGGAGATCGAGGAGGCGTTGGCGGCGGTGATGGCGCCGTCCCTGGCGAAGGCGGGCTTCAGCGTCGGGATCTTGGCGGGATCGGCCTTCAGCGGCTGCTCGTCGTCGGAGACCACGACCGAGCCCTTGCGGCCCACCACCTCGACCGGGACGATCTCGCGCCCGAAGGCGCCGGTCTCGGTCGCCGTCTTCGCCCGGCTCAGGGAGGAGATGGCGTACTCGTCCATGGCCTCGCGGGTGAACTGGTACTGCTTCGCGGTCTCCTCGGCGAAGGCGCCCATCAGGCGGCCGGGCTCGTAGGCGTCCTCCAGTCCGTCCAGATACATGTGGTCGAACATCTGGTCATGGCCGATGCGGGCGCCCGATCGGTGCGATTTCGACAGGTAGGGCGCGCCGGTCATGCTCTCCATGCCGCCGGCGACGATGATGTCGGCCGAGCCCGCGGCCAGGGCGTCGTGGGCCATGATCGCGGCCTGCATGCCGGAGCCGCACATCTTGTTGACGGTGGTGGCCTCGACGGACTTCGGCAGGCCGCCGAACAGCGCCGCCTGGCGGGCGGGCGCCTGGCCCAGGCCCGCGGGCAGGACGCAGCCCATGAAGATCTGCTCGACCGCCTCGGGGTCGGCCTTGGCGCGCTCGACCGCGGCCTTGACGGCGGCGGCGCCGAGCTCGGTGGCCTTCACGGGGGCGAACACGCCCTGGAAGCCGCCCATGGGCGTGCGGGCGTAGGCGGCGATGACGACGGGATCGGAAGGGGTGCTGGTCATGGGCATCATATAATTTCCCGCTCGTCCCCGCGAAAGCGGGGATCCGCGCGGGGCGAGGTTCGCGCGCCACGAGCGCGGAGCAATCCTGATCGCCTTCGCAGGCGGAAGCGCAGCTTGGATCCCCGCCTTCGCGGGGACGAGCGGTCATTTGGACCAAGCCTGGGTCCCCGGCTTGGCGGGGACGCGGCGGACGGGCTACTTGCCCGTCTTCACCTCTTCGCGGGCCTGGGCGAGGAACTCGGCCATCTTCATGCGCACGTCGCCTTCGGTG
>JAGWSE010000016.1 GCA_028869395.1 Alphaproteobacteria bacterium
CCCTGGTCGGGACCGCCGTGCCCGAGGGGCTGCTGCGCGGCTTCCTCGTGGACGGAGTCATCTCCGGCGTGGGCAGCGTGATCGTCTTCCTGCCGCAGATCCTGGTGCTGTTCCTGTTCATCATCCTGCTGGAAGACTTCGGCTACATGGCCCGGGCCGCCTTCCTGATGGACCGGATCATGGGCGGCGCCGGGCTGCACGGGCGCGCCTTCATCCCGCTTCTGTCCTCGTTCGCCTGCGCGATCCCGGGGATCATGGCCACGCGGGTGATCGACAACAAACGGGACCGGCTCACGACCATACTCGTGGCGCCGCTGATGACCTGTTCGGCGCGCATTCCGGTCTACACGCTGATCATATCGGCCTTCATCCCCCACCGGACGGTGCTCGGGTTCATGAACCTGCAGGGGCTCGTCATGTTCGGGCTCTACGCGACGGGCATCGTCTCGGCGCTCGCGGTGTCGTTCGTCACGCGCCGGTTCTTCTGGCGCGGCGCCGTGGAGCCGTTCCTGATGGAGCTGCCCACCTACAAGATCCCCGATCCGGAGAACGTGATCCGCAGCCTCTACCTGCGCGGAAAGATCTTCGTGAACCGGGCAGGCCGGATCATCGCGCCTCTGATGGTCGTCGTCTGGGTGCTGGCTAACTTCCCCGCCCCGCCGCGCGGCGCTGTGGGCCCGGCCATCAACTACAGCCTGGCCGGAATGATCGGCCACGTCATCCAGCCGCTCCTCGCGCCCAACGGGTTCAACTGGCAGATGACCGTGGCGCTGATCCCGGGCTTCGCCGCGCGCGAGGTCGCCGTCGCCGTGCTGGGAACGGTCTACGCCGTCAGCGGCCAGACGCACCCCGGCGCGCTGGCCACGACGCTGGCCGGACAGTGGTCCGTCGCCACCGGCCTGTCCTTCCTGGCCTGGTATGTGTTCGCCCCGCAGTGCGCCTCGACCCTCGGGGTGATCAAGCGCGAGACCAACTCCTGGCGGTGGCCGCTGATCGCCTTCGGCTACATGACCGCGATGGCCTACGTCGCGGCCCTGGCGACCTATCAGGCAGCGCGCGCGGCCGGGCTCGGCTGATCGCGCTCTCAGGTTGCATTAACCAACTATTCGCCTTGAGCCTTAACCGGCCGATAAACCGATGCGTGTCACGGTCGCCCTTGCCATGGGAAAGAACCTGGAACACGCCTCCGATCACGCGCTCGGCAAAATGCCGGCGAAGGGCAAGCAAACCCTCGCCAAGCGCGTCCGTGAGGTCCTGCTGGCGCTCGGCGGCGAAGCGCACCGCGCGTTGGTGATTGAACAAGTGGCCCGCTCGATGGGCCACGACGTCCGACAAATTCCCGAGGAGCTGCAGGCGGCCCTCATCCTCTCGTTCGAGGAGAACTGGCGCGACGAGCGCCGGCGGGCGACCTACGGCTTCCACCTGCCGTTCGGAGAAGGATCCCACCGCTGGGGCGTACGCGTCCCGCAGACGCTGCACTGACCAGGCTCAGGCCGGCGGATCGGCTTCGGCGAGCGACGTCGCGGCCGACTGCAGCCTGCTGAGCAGACGCTTGAGGTCCTGGACCTCGCCGGAGGAGAGCCCGGCGATGAGCGCCTGCTCGTAGGCGAGCGCCATGGGCGCGATCTCGGCGTACAGCCGCTCGCCCTGTGGCGAGAGCGCCAGCACGTGGCTGCGTGCGTCGGCCTGGTGGGCGGAGCGGGTGACGAGATGTCGCCGCAGCAGCCCCTGGGCCGCACGGCTGACCGTCACCTTGTCCATGATGGTGCGCACCACGAGCTGGCCCTGCGTCAGCCCGCCGTCCTCGGCGAGGACGCAGATCAGCCGCCATTGCGGCACCGACAGGCCGAAGCGGTCCTCGTAGGCCCGTGCGATCAGGCCCGACACGGCGTTCGAGGCGACCGACAGCCGGTAGGGCAGATAGGCGTCGAGCACCAGACCGGCTTCACTCTGCGCTGCGCTCCGCGGCCCGGGCGCGTCCGGCGCGTCGCGCAGGAGGGTCATGCCTCCACGACCTCCTGCTCGATGGCGCCGAAGATCGAGCGCCGCTTCGCATCGCGCATCTCGATCCTGACCGTGTCGCCCACCTTCAGGAACGAGGTCTCGGGCTGGCCGCGCAGGAGGGTCTCGACCGTGCGCACCTCCGCCAGGCAGGAGTAGCCGACGCCGCCTTCCGCGATCGGCTTGCCCGGCCCGCCGTCCGGGCCGCGGTTGGAGATGGTGCCGGAGCCCACGATGGACCCTGCGCAGAGCGCCCGCGTCTTGGCGGCGTGGGCGATAAGCGTTCCGAAGTCGAAGGTCATGTCGATGGCAGGATCGGCCCGGCCGAGCGGCTGGCCGTTGACCTCCACCTCCAGCGCTCCGGCGAGCTTGCCGTCCTTCCAGCCCGCGAGCTCGTCCGGCGTGACGGCCACCGGCGAGAAGGCCGAGGCGGGTTTGGACTGGAAGAAGCCGAAGCTCTTGGCGAGCTCGGCCGGGATCAGGTTGCGAAGGCTAACGTCGTTGCAGAGCATGACGAGCCGGATCGCCGAGAGGCCCTGCTCCCGCGTGGCGCCCATCGGCACGTCGCCGGTGATCACCGCGATCTCGCCTTCCAGGTCGCAGCCCCAGGCCTGGTCTTTCAGCGGAATGGGATCGCGCGGGCCCAGGAACCCGTCCGAGCCGCCCTGGTACATCAGGGGATCGGTCCAGAAGCTCTCCGGCATCTCGGCGCCGCGCGCCTGCCGGACCAGTTGCACATGGTTCACATAGGCCGAGCCGTCGGCCCACTGGAAGGCGCGCGGAAGCGGGCTGGCCGCCGCGTGCTCGTGGAAGCGCTCGCGCGGCAAAGCCCCATGCTCCAGGCTGGCGGCCAAGCCCCTGAGTTCGGGCTCGCAACGGTCCCAGCGGTCGAGGGCCTCCTGCAGGGTGGGGGCGATATGGCTCGCGTCGGCGAACCAGGCGAGGTCGTTGGAGACCACCGCGAGGCGGCCGTCGCGGCCGCCCTTAAGGGATGCGAGCTTCATGGGCGCGTCAGACTCTCCCGCTTGATGCAGCGGGTGAGACGAACCCCCGCCTCGTAACTCTCAGGCTCGTAGACGTGCACCTCGACGCGGATATCGCCGCCGGGCTTCGCCTCCCAGAGGTAGCTGCGCTCGAAGCAGACCTCGCGGCCTTCAGGCGTGAACCCCTCGAAGGTGTCGCCCCAGGGGGTGTGCTCGGCGAGCTGGCGCCAGGCCAGGGTGCAGGCCCGCTCGATCTCGTCGCGGGCGGCCTCGGCGAGATCGGCGGCCAGGGTCATGGGGTCTTCCAGCTGTCCACGTAAGCCGCATTCTCCACAGAGGCGGCGGCCTCGCCCACCTCCAGCGGATCGCGCGCATCGATCATCACCGCGTATTCATCGGTCGCCGGCTTCGACTGCTGGAGCATGTTCTTCAGGGCCTTCGGGTGTGGCCCGTGGGTGAAGCCCGAGGGGTGGAAGGTCATCATCCCGGCGTCGATGTTGTCCCGGCTGAAGAAGTCGCCGGCGTGATAGAACAGCACCTCGTCATAGTCGTCGTTGTTGTGGAAGAACGGCACCTTCAATGCGCCGGGATCGGTCTCGAAAGGCCTGGGCGCGAAGGTGCAGACGACGAAGCGGTCCGAGACGAAGGTCGTGTGGACGCTGGGCGGCAGGTGGTAACGGTGGCTCATCACCGGCCGCAGGTCCTTCACATTGAGGCGCGCCGGCGCGAGGTCGCCATGCCAGCCCGCCGCATCCAGCGGGTTGTACGGATAAGTGACCGTCGAGACCTGATCCCGCTTCTTGATCTGCACCTCGAATTCGCCCGCCTCGTCCTGGTGGGCGCGGAAGGCGTCATCGATGACCGGCGTCTCGAGCATGGCCGGGTCGAACAGGGCGTGGCCGCCCAGCAGGCCCTTGTCGGGCAGCCCGAAGTGGCTGTTGGTCGCCTGGATCATCAGCACAGAGATGGGCTCGGCCGGCGCCAGTCGCCACATGGTCCCGCGCGGCAGGTAGAGGTAGTCGCCGGCCCGGAACGCCAGCCGGCCGTAGTCGCAGAAGAGTTCGCCCGAGCCCTCGTGGATGAACAGGAGCTGGTCGCCGTCGGCGTTGCGCGCGAGCGCCGGCATGGTCCGGCTGAGCTTCCAGAAGCGGATTTCGACGGCGCTGTTGAACAGCACCTTGCCCGCGGCCCAGGGGCTGGGCTCCGCAGCGTTCAGACGGGCGAGGTCGAACGCGCGGGGCCGCAGCGGCCCTTCGAACTTCGTCCAGCCGGTCGGCGGGCGGCGGTGGTACAGGAACGAGGCCGGGCCGAAAAATCCCTCCTTGGAGACCTCGCGCTCATAGGTGCCTTCCGGCATGTCGGCGTGCGCCTGGCGCGAAAACTGCCCTTGCGCGCCGCGGATCGGGATCCAGTTGCGAGAGGCCATCAGGGATCGTCCTTGTAGATGCCCACCACCA
>JAGWSE010000091.1 GCA_028869395.1 Alphaproteobacteria bacterium
CCCGGACATGGCGCGATCACCGGTTCCTGTCCGCCGCGCGCCGCCGTGGTCTCGGCGCGCTGGTCCGAGCGGCGCAGCAGCACGCTCACAGTCGTGCCTTGGCCGGGGGCGCTGACGATCTGCGCCGCGCCGCCCGCCTGGCGCGCCACGCCATAGACCTGGCTGAGACCGAGGCCGGTGCCCTTGCCCATGCTCTTGGTGGTGAAGAAGGGATCGAAGGCGCGGGCCGCGACATCGGCGGGCATGCCCTCGCCGGTGTCCGACACCGACAGCGCCACATAGTCGCCCGGCTCCAGCACCGGATCGCCCGGCCCCACCGCCACCGGCTCCGTCGAGAGGGTCAGCCGTCCGCCCACCGGCATGGCGTCGCGCGCGTTGATGACCAGGTTGAGGATCGCCAGCTCCAGCTGGGTGCGGTCGGACAGCACCGGCGCGCCGCTGCGGTCCAGCTTCATCACCAGCTCGATGTCCGAGCCGAGGGTGCGGACCAGCAATTCGCGCATGCCCCCCACCAGGTCGGCCAGGACGAAGGGCCGCAGGTCGAGCTTCTGGGTGCGCGAAAAGGCCAGCAGCTGGCGCGTGAGGCTCGCGCCCCGCTCGGCCGCCTCCAGGCCGTTGCCGGCCCAGGCCTGCACCCTGTCGGTGTCGGCGGGCTTGCGCCGGATCAGCTCCAGAGCCCCCTGGATGACCTGCAGCAGGTTGTTGAAGTCGTGGGCGATGCCGCCGGTGAGCTGGCCCAGCGCCTCCATCTTCTGGCTCTGCCGCAGCGCCTCCTCGACCTCCGCGCGCGCCGCCATCTCCTGCGTCAGGCGTTCGTTGGCGTCGGAGAGGGCCAGCGCCCGGTCCTGCAGCTTCGCCGCCGCCGCGCTGACCAGCACCAGCAGCAGCAGGCCCATCAGGGTCAGCAACGCCACTCCGGTGTGGCGGCTCAGCGCCCCGCTCAGCGATTCCTTCTCGGTCTCGATGTAGACGTAGCCCAGCACCTGGCCCTGTTCGGACGCCGGCCGGATCGCCTCGACGCGGCCCTTCAGCCAGAGCGTGCGCACGGGCCCGGCGCGCGTCGGGGGGGCAGGGGCGCCGTCCAGGCGCAAGGTGACCAGGCGCGTCCCACGGGCGTCATAGACGGCGGCCGCCGCGATCCCGGGATTGGCCCGCAGCGCGTCGATGTACTGGCCCATCGCCAGCCGGTCGTCGAAGGCGAGCGCGGCGGTGACGCTGGCGGCCAGGATGTCGGCCTGCGCATCGGTCTGGCGCGCCATGTCGTGCCGGAAGGTGGTTTCGTTGCGGATGCTGAGCAGTCCGCCGACGGCGACGAGGACGAGCGCGCCGATCCACGCGAGCGTCGTAAGACGCCGCTCCGTCACGCCTGTCCAACCGAACCTCATCGTGCGACCTCGACCGCCAGGGCGAGCAGCTTGGAGCTGATCGCCAGGCCGTCGGCCCCCGCCTGTCCGGCGTTGACCGAGAAGCGCACCTTTCCACTATTCAGCACCAGGTGCACGATCCCTTTCGCGGGACCGTGTTCGGAGTCGGTCACCGTGAGAACGGGCGTGCCCTGCACGGACGAGAGCGCCTGCGCGGCCGACTGCTCCGGGGACCCCGCCACATAGGCGATATGGCAGCCCGAGGTCCGCTCGATGCGCTCCACGTGGCGCACGACGATCGGGTGCGGACCCACATGCTGTCCGGCGGCCGCGTGCTGCACCAGTTCGGCGAAGGAATCCGGGCCCTGCACGCAGATCACCAGCGGGTCGCGGGCGGCGTTGAACGCGGTGGCGGGCCAGGCGACGAACGGCGCGAGCTTGTAGAGGTAGGTCGCCTTCACGGCGTTTTCGAGCGAAGTGGTGTCGGCCTTCGCGTCGAACGCGAGAGCCGCCATCGCCAGAGCCAGCCACCCGGCGCGCCGTGTGCCCGCCCGCGCCATCAGAAGCCCCAGCGCAGCTCGGCCAGGACGCTGCGCGGCACATAGGGCGCGCCCGGATATTCCTGATGCCGAGCATGCAGCAGGTTGAGGCCGTCCAGCGACAACTGCAGCCTGTCCGTCACACTCCACGCCACCCGGGTATTCAGTTCCACGTACGAAGGCACGTGGGGGTTGGGCAGTGCGCTGACGTAACGCAGGTCCGCGTCCCAGCTGACCCGAGGTCCGAGCTCCATGAAGGATCGCAGCTGCGCCTGGCGCCGCGGATCGTCGCCCTGCTGGGCCGTCCCGAGCGCCTGGATGGCGCTCGTGCCGGGCTTGAAGCTGAACCGCTCGCCGAGCAGGTTCAGGCCGGCCGAAAGCCGCCACCACGCCGTCGCCTGCAGGTTGCCCCAGGCCTCCACCCCTTCGGTGTGGCCCTTCATGCCGTTGCCCCAGGTGATCGGCATGGCGCCGTTCGTGAGGTCCACCGTCCGCAGGTCGTCGTAGCGATCGTAGTAGGCGGAGACGGAGAACGACACCTTCGACGTGGGCTCCATCCTGACCCCCGCCTCGTAGGCGGTGAGCTTCTCCGGCTGGAAGTTCGGATTGCCGAACACGATCGGGTCGACGCCTGGCGCCGCGGCCTCGCGCACATCGACGTCGAACGGCGTCGGCGCGCGGATCGCCCGCGACACGGCGGCCCAGACCATGGTCGAGTCGCTCGGCGTCCACGACAGCCGCACGTTGGGCAGCGCCGTCCAGTGGGAGAACGGATCGTCCTCCAGCTTCAGGCCCAGGATCAGGTGCAGCTGGGAGGTGAGCGCCAGGGTGTCCTGGGCGAACACGTTGGAGAGGTCGAGCGTGCGGCTCGACGGTACGAAGAACAGGGTTGAGGTGCCGGGGATGCTGTAG
>JAGWSE010000092.1 GCA_028869395.1 Alphaproteobacteria bacterium
CGGGCGCGGTGCTGGTCGAATGGCCCGTGTAGGTCTGAACCACCGACTGGAGACCTTGCGGCTGGAGATCCTGGGACTGGAGATCCTGGGCCTGGATGTCCTGGGCCTGGATGTCCTGGGCCTGGAGATCTTGCGATTGGGCGGCGATCAGCACGCCCATGGCCGCCGCGCTCAGCGCCGGGGCGGCGGGCGGGGGCGTGTCCTGCGCCGAGACGGCGGGCGCGGTCGGAGCGGCGGGCGTGTTGGCAGGCGGGGCGGAGCCCTCGGTCGGCCGAGCAGCCGCCGGCGCCGTCGCGGGACGGTGCGCGGGTTCGAGGCTCTGGGCCGTGATGCGGGTCACGCCGGGCTCCGTTCCGTTTCGGCACGATCGCCGAGACGTCACGGGCCGGGTCGCAACGCCCGGGCCATAGGGTGGTTAATCGGCGTCGAGCGCCCTGAACCAGCGCTCCAGCATCAGCGCCTCGGCCTTGATGGCCGCCGCACGCTCGGCGGCCTCGGCGTCGACGCCCCATTTTTCTTCCTGCCAGGCTTCGTCCAGGCGTGAGAGGGCGAAGGCCTGTTCGCCGGTGGCCCAGCCCCGCTGCAGGGCCAGCGCCAGGATCGCCGACCCGAACAGCGACGCGCCGAACGCCAGGCCGGCGAGGGCGAAGTCGTCGAGGGCGAGCGCGATCGCCTTCACCTGTTCCAGGGTGGGCTCCGGCTGGGCCTGGTGGACGATGCCCGCGGCGCGGATGAAGGAGAGCTTGGCTTCGGCCTCGACCCAGTCGAGCACGGGCCCCCAGTGCAGACGCTGGCGCTCCACGAGGGCCTGCGGCTCCTCGGCCCAGTAGCAGACGAGGTCGGAGGCGGCGTAGTTGGCCACCACCTCGGCGGTCCCGTCCCGCGCGGCCGGCACGGCGTCGATGGCGGTGTTGGCGAGCCGTGTGGCGTACATCAGCGGGATTTCCAGCGCCTCCCCCTGCGCGGCCCATTCCTCGGCGACGAGGTCCGCCAGCGCCCGCGTGGGCAGCGCCAGGCGCGAGCCCTTCGGCGTATGCACGGGACGGCCGTCGAGACGCACCGCGAAGGCCCCGTCCTGCGGCTCCACCTCCACGGACTTGTAGAAGCGCCGTGGCTTTTCAATCGGTTCGCGATATCCCCGCGACAATTTGGTCTCCTGAGAGGCGCGACGGAGGCTCGGCCCGCCTGCGTGGAATGGGCATGATCGCGCGTTGTTGCAAGGAGGCGCACAGTGGCCGCCCCTGATCCAAGCCTTTCCGCCGCCATCGCGGTGACCCGCTTCGGCCTGGGCGCCCGGCCCGGCGAGATCGCCGAGGCCGCCCACGACCCCAAGGGATGGCTGAAGGCGCAGATCCGCGCCGAGGGCGCCGACCAGCCGGTGGAGGCGAGCCCCGAGACCGCCGCGCAAAGGATCGCCGAGCTGCGGCAGTTCCAGCAGCAGCGGCGCGCCTTCAAGCAGGCGGCGGCGGACAAGGCCCCGCAGGCCGAACCCGCGCGCGACCCGGTGAAGATGGCGCAGAAGCTGCTGCGCCAGGACACGGCGCAGGACTTTCTGGCGCGGGCCAGGCTGGGCGCGACCACCGCGGCGGGATTCCGCGAGCGATGGACGCTGTTCTGGGCCAACCACTTCACGGTGGCCGCCAAGAACCTGCAATGCGCGCTTGTCGTGGGACCCTACGAGAACGAGGCGATCCGGCCGCACGTGTTCGGGCGCTTCGAGGCGCTGCTCACCGCGGTCGAGACGCATCCCGGCATGCTGCTCTATCTCGACCAGGCGCAGTCGATCGGCCCGGACAGCCGCTTCGCCGAGCTGGTGAAGGCGCGGGCCGCACGGTTCGGCGCGCGGGGTCCCGCGGCGGGGCGCAAGCTCGGCCTGAACGAGAACCTCGCCCGCGAGACCATGGAGCTGCACACGGTCAGCGTGAACGGCGGCTACACCCAGGCCGACGTGACCGAGTTCGCCCGCGCGCTGACGGGCCTCTCCATCGGCGGCTTCCGCGGGCCGGCGGGCCAGGTGGGCGAAACCGTGTTCCGCGAGCCCGCGCACGAGCCCGGCGTGCGGACCATCATGGGCGTGCGCTATCCGCAGACGGGCGAGGCGCAGCCGATGGCGATCCTGGCCGACCTCGCCCGCAAGCCGCAGACGGCGCGTTTCATCTGCACCAAGCTCGCCCGGCACTTCGTGGCCGATACGCCGCCGCCGGCGCTGGTGGACCGGCTGCAGGGCGTCTGGATGGCCTCCGGCGGCGACCTCGCCAAGGTGGCCGAGGCGCTCATCGAGGCGCCCGAGGCGTGGGCCCCGCCCGAGGAGAAGTTCAAGACGCCGTACGACTTCGTGATCTCGAGCTTCCGCGCGGCAGGCGCCGAGCCGCAGGACATCCGCCAGGTGGCCACGATCCTCACCGCGCTGGGCCAGAAGCCGTTCGATCCCGGCTCGCCGAAGGGGTTTCCGGACGACACGGCCTCGTGGTCGGCGCCCGACGCGATCGTGAAGCGCATGGCGTTCGCCCAGGCCTTCGCGCCGCGGGCGGTGCAGGGGCGCGATCCCAGCGCCCTCGCCGAACAGGCCCTGGGCGCACGCCTGACGCCCGCCACGGCCACCGCCATCGCCCGCGCCGAAAGCCGGCCGGAAGGCTTCGCCCTGCTGCTCATGTCCCCGGAGTTCCAACGCCGATGAACGCGCACAAACCCTCCCGTCGCGGCGTGCTGGCGAGCGCCGGCGCGCTCGGCCTTTCGCTGCAGTTCGTGGCCACCCAGAGCTTCGCCGCCACCGAGGGCGACCTTGCGAGGAAGAAGTTCGTCTTCGTGATCTGCCGGGGCGGGATGGACGGGCTCACGGTCTCGCCGCCGGTGGGCGATCCGGACTACGCCCGCTTGCGCGGCGCGATCGCGCTGCACGACGAGGCGCCGAAGCTGGATTCCACCTTCGCCCTGCACCCAGCGCTCGCCGCCACCTACGCCCTGGCCAAGGCCGGCGAGGCGCGGATCGCACCCGCGGCGGCCACGCCCGACCGCGCGCGCTCGCACTTCGAGGCGCAGGACGTGCTGGAGAGCGGGGTTCCCAGGGTCTACGGCTCGTCCTCCGGCTGGCTGAACCGCACGGTCGAGAGCCTGGCCCGGGCGCGCAAGGTCAGCGCACTGTCCGTGGGCCCGGTCGCGCCGCTGGTGCTGCGGGGCAAGGCGCCCTTCGCCTCGTGGTCGCCAGGAAGGGTCGTCGACGCCAGCGCCCGGTTGCCGATCCTGCTGCAGGACCTCTACAGGAACGACCCCGTGCTGGGTCCGGCGCTGGCGCGTGGCCTCCAGACCGAGGTCATGGCGCGACAAGCCATGGACAGCGTCGCGCAGATGTCGCCGGACGCCATGGCGGCCACGCCTTCACCGATGGGTCAGACCGGCGCGGCCGGCGCACAGGCCTATCAGCGGCAGGGCGAGGACGCCGCCCGCAAGCTCGGCGAGACATTGGCCGGCTTCATGCGCGAACCCGGCGGGCCGCAGATCGCGGCGCTCTCGCTCGACGGCTTCGACACCCACGCCAACGAAGGCGCGGCGACGGGACTGCTGGCGGGGCGCCTGGCCTACCTGGACGCCTTGATCGACGGTCTGCACCGCGGCCTCGGGCCCGAGTGGAAGAACACCGTGGTCGCCGCGGCGACAGAATTCGGCCGCACCGCCCGCGTCAATGGAACCGGCGGCACCGACCACGGCACCGGCTCCACGGCCCTGCTGCTTGGCGGCGCGCTGAAGGCCGGCGGCATCGTCGGCGACTGGCCGACGCTTAAGGAGGCGGCGCTGTTCGAGAACCGCGACGTGGCGCCTGCCGTGGACATGCGCGGGCTCCTGAAAGGCGTGCTGGCCGAGCACCTGGGGGTCGACCGCGCGGCGCTGGAGAGCACCGTCTTTCCCGACAGCGCGGCCGCGAAGCCGGTTGCCAACCTCGTCTAGCCGGGCTTTCGCGCCACCAGGTCGATCAGCGCCGACATGCCCGCGTGGCCGGCGCCCTCCTGGATCTCGGCGTCGTAGGCGGCGAGCTCGAGGATCTCCAGGTCGGCGAACGCCTGGCGGAGCAGGTCTTCGGTGTAGAGGTTCTCGGCGACCCGTGGCCCGCCGGTGCCGTAGGCGAGCTGTTCCGGCCGGTAGCCTTCCAGGAGCAGGAGGCCGCCGGGCTTCAGGGCGCGGACCATGCCGGCGAACAGCTTCGGCCGCAGGACCGGATCGGCGAACTGGATGAAGATCCCCGCCACCACGTCGAAGCGGGCCTCGGGCCAGCTCCAGGTGGAGAGGTCGGCGAGCTCCAGCCCGAGGGCGACGCCGCGCGCCTGGGCCAAGGCGCGGGCCTTCTCCTGGGCGACCGGCGAGGCGTCGATGGAGAGCACGTCGAGCCCCTGCTCGGCCAGCCACACGCCATTGCGCCCCTCGCCATCGGCGACGGCCAGGGCGCTCATCCCGGGCCGCAATCGCGACGCCTGACGCGCCAGGAAGGCGTTCGGCCGCTCGCCGAACAGATAGCCGGGCTGACTGTAGCGCTGGTCCCAAAGGCTCATCGAGCGTCGCTCCTCATCGCTTTCGCCGCCGGAACGGCTCGGGATCGGCCTCGTGCTCGTCGAAACCGAACCGTTCGAAGCCGGCGCGCATCTCGGGGCTGAGCGGCGCTTCCAGGATCAGCAATCCCCGCGACGGGTGCGGCAGCGCGAGGCGACGGGCGTGGAGCTGCAGCTTGAGCCCGCCGGAGAGCGCCTCGGAGGCGTCGGTCTTGTACTTCGGATCCCCGAGGATGGGGTGGCCCATGGCCAGCATATGGGCGCGCAGCTGGTGGGTGCGGCCGGTGTGCGGCCAGAGCGCCATCCAGGCCGCCTTGTCGGCGGCGCGGGAGAGGGTCACGAACTCGGTTTCGGCGGTCTCCGCGCGGGGGTCCTTGGGATCGGCGGGGACCATCATCTCCCGGTCGCCGACGCCCTTCTTGGCGAGCGGCAGCTCCAGCACGCCTTCGCCGGGC
>JAGWSE010000093.1 GCA_028869395.1 Alphaproteobacteria bacterium
ATCGAGGGGGAGGGTTCACCTGTCCCGGAAGCTTCGGCCTACAGATTCTCCAGCAGGTGCTCCGCCGACGACACCCGGAATTCGCCCGGCGCCTCGACGTTGAGCTGGGTCACCACCCCGTCCTTGGCGACCAGCGAATAGCGCTGCGAGCGCTGGCCCAGGCCGACCCGCGCGCCGTCCATCTCCAGGCCGATCGCCTTGGTGAACTCGCCGTTGCCGTCGGCCAGCATCAGGATCTCGCCGTCGATCCCCTGGTCCTTGGCCCAGGCCTTCATCACGAAGGGGTCGTTGACCGAAATGCAGGCGATGGTGTCGATGCCCTTGGCCTTGACCTCGGCCGCGTGCTGCTTGAACCCCGGCAGGTGCTTGGCCGAGCAGGTGGGCGTGAAGGCGCCCGGGACAGCGAAGAGGGCGACCTTGCGACCCTTGAAGAACTCATCCGTGGAGACCGGCTTCGGGCCCTCGGCGGTGGCCTGGGTGACAGTGACGTTGGGCAGCTTGTCGCCGACTTTGATGGTCATGGGCGTCCTCTCCGGTGGATTAGCTTGGCAGATAAGGCCTGCACGGCCGGTCGCAACACCCCTGTCGCAATTGGGACCTTGAATCAGCCATCATCCCCGCCAAATTGAGCCGCGATGCAAGGCCCCTTCTTTTCCGGCCAGCTGCTCATCGCCATGCCGGGCATTTCCGACCCGCGGTTCGAGCGCGCGCTGATCCTGGTTTGCGCTCACGACGAGCAGCACGCCATGGGCGTCGCCGTGAACCGGCCGCTGGAGGGGTTGACGCTTCCCGACCTGCTGGAGCGACTGGACATCAAGCCCACAGTCGACCTGCCGCCGGACCTGGTCCTGATGGGCGGACCGGTGGAGCGCGAGCGCGGGTTCGTGGTGCACACCGCCGACTACGGCGGCGAGCACACCCTGCCGATCGGCGTGGACCTGGCGCTGACCGCCACGCGCGAGGTGCTGGAGGCGATGGCCGGCCGTGGCCCTGCGCCGCGCCGGTCCCTCCTGGCCCTGGGCTACGCCGGCTGGGGCGAGGGCCAGCTCGAGAACGAGATCAAGGAGAACGTCTGGCTGACCTGCGAGGCGGACGAGCAGCTGGTCTTCGGCGGCGACCACGACCACAAATGGGGCGGCGCGCTGGCCAAGATCGGCGTCGACCCGGAAAAACTCAGCGCCTTCGCGGGACGCGCCTAACCGCGGCTTCCCTTCGCCCGCACCGGGGCGGCGCCGTCGACGTAGCTTTCGTTGAGGTAGACCTCCGCCTCCTGCGGCGACAGCGCGGGCGCATAGCCGAAGCCCTGACCGTAGTCGCAGCCCAGCGAGAGCAGCGCGCGGGCCATGCCGGCGTTCTCGACGCCCTCCGCCACCACCTCGAGGTTAAGGTCCTGGCCGAGCTTGACGACCGAGGAGACGATCTTGGCCGAGCCCTCGTTGGTGGCCATGGTGCGTACGAAGTATCGGTCGATCTTCAGCGTGTCGAACGGCAGACGGGTGAGATAGCTGAGCGAGGAGAAACCGGTGCCGAAGTCGTCGAGCGCCAGGGCCGCGCCGGCCGCGCGCAGGTTCTCGAGGATGACGGCCGCGCGGTCGGGATCGCGCATGACGTCGCTTTCCGTGACCTCCAGCTTGAGCGCGCCGGGCGGCAGTTGGGTCTGGGCGAGGATGGCGGCGACATCCTCGACGAGGTCGGGGCGGTCGATCTCGCCCGTCGAAAGATTGACCGCCACGGTGAGCTCGCCAGCCGCGGCGTGCCTGCGGCGCCACTCGCCGAGCTGGCGGGCGGCCTGACGCATCATCATGGCGCCCAGGTCGCGCATCATGCCCATCTCGTCGCAGAGCGGCAGGAACTGTTCGGGCGTCAGCAGCCCGCGCCTGGGATGGCGCCAGCGCACCAGCGCCTCGAAGCCGGACAGCGCGCCCGTCGAGAGGCGCACGATCGGCTGGTAGAAGGGCGTGAGCTCGCCCCGGGCCAGGGCGCCGCGCAGGTCGCCTTCGAGCGCCAGCCGGGAAAGGCCGTCGGTCTCGAGCGTGCGACCGTAGGCGGCCGCCCCGCCGCGGCCGTTGCTCTTGGCCGACTCCACCGCCAGCTCGGCGCGGCGCAGGAGCTCGGCGGCTTCCGGGGCGTCGGGGCCGCCTTCGGCTTCCACGGCGCCGATGGACAGGGTCGGGTGGATATCGAAGCCCGCGACGCGAAGCGGCTGCTCCAGAGCCCGACGCAGCGCGTCCGGTCCGGGCGAGAGCTCGAGAGGCGCAAGGGCTGCGAACTCGTCCTCGCCGACGCGGGAGAGCAGCGCCCCGCTCGGGAAGGCCGCGGCGAGCCGTGAGCCGAGCGCGGCCAGCACCAGGTCGGCGCGCTCGTGACCGAGCGCCTCGTTCAGCCGCCTCAGACGGTCGAGGTCGGCGACGACGAGTTCGTGGCGGCCGGGACTCTGCAGCCGCTCGCGAGCGCGGATCACGAAGCTGCGACGGTCAAGCAGCCCGGTGAGCACGTCCTGGTCGGAGGCGGCGAACTTGGTCTCGGGCGCCACGACGCCGGCGGCGCGGCAGCCCTCCTCGAGCCAGAGCCCGCGCCAGATGCAGGCGCCGCCGCCACGCATGCGAAGACGCACCGAGATCTCCGCCCCGGGTTCGCGCACGCGCAGGATGTCTTCGGCGGAGGCGCGGTCCTGCGGCAGGGCGAGGGCGCGCAGGGCCGCCGAGGAGCAGTCGGGGGCGAGCGGACCGAGGCCGAGCGCGCGCGAGGCGCCGGTCAGGCGCAGGCGGTCCTTCTCAGGCTCCCACATCCACAGCGCCACGTCGGCGGCGCCGAGCGCCTCCAGCGTGGTCGTCGCGTCCCACATCCAGCTGTTGGGCATCGCCGAGAAATCGCCTGCACAGAGCGGGCGCCGCTCAGACCGACACCCCGTCGTCCGGGCCCTCGGACCCCGGCAGGGGCGAGACGAGGCCGAACAGGACATGGTCTCGCCAGACGCCGTTAATTTTCAGATAAGCCTTCGCATAGCCCTCCTCGGTGAAGCCTGCCTTTTTCAGCAGGCTGCGGGAGGGCGCGTTGTCGGGGATGCAGGCGGCTTCGAGCCGGTGCAGGCCGAGCGTGCGGAACGAGAACTCGGCGACCGCGCGAACGGCGGCCAGCGTCAGACCCTGGCGGATGTAGGGCAGGCCGCACCAATAGCCGATGGAGCCCATCTGGGCGACGCCGCGGCGGACGTTCGACAAGGTGATGCCGCCGGTCAGCGCCTCGTCGGCCGCGCGCAACACGAAGAACGAATAGGCCGATCCCAGCTCACGGTCGCGCGCATAGGCGGCGAGCCGGCGACGGAAGGCGGCGCGGCTGAGGTCGTCCGCCGGCCAGGTCGGTTCCCACGGTTGCAGGAAGCCGCGCGAAGCGGCGCGGACATCGCGCCATTCCTGGTAGTCGGTCGCCCGCGGCGGGCGCAGCACGACGCCGTGGCCCTCCAGTCGGAGGCCGCTCTCCGGGGCGATCCAGTCGAGTAGCGCCATGGTCGCAGCCTCGCCGAATTCGCGCCCGCGTCAAGCGGCCGCGCCTAGTCGAACAGCGCCCGGTTCAGGACCTCCGCGGCGACCATCGCGGGTTTCGGGCCCAGCACGGCGACGGCGGCGCGGGCGGGCTCGAGGATCGAGGCGGCGAGGCGGGCGAGGTCGGCGGGGGCGACCGCATCAATCTCGGCGGCGATCTCGTCCGGCTCGAGCGGGCGCCCGAACAGCAGGAGCTGGGCGGCGGCCTGCTCGGCGCGGGCCAGCGCCGACTCGCGGGCCATGAACATGGCGCCCTTCAACTGCGCCTTGGCGCGCGCGAGTTCCGCCTCTCCGACCGGCGCGGTCATGCCGCGGATCTCGCCGGCGGCGACCCGCGCGAGCTCGGCCGCGTCGCCCGCGGCGCAGCCGGCGAAGACGCCCAGCACGCCGACGTCGGCGTAGGTCTCGGCGTAGGCGTCGATGGCGTAGGCCAGGCCGCGCTTCTCGCGCGCCTCCTGGAACAGGCGCGAGGCCATGCCGCCCCCGAGGATCTCGGCGAACAGGCGCAGCGCGAAATAGTCTGGATGGGTGGCGCCGACGGTCGGCAGCAGGAGCACGAGATTGGCCTGCTCCAACGGCTTCACCACGGGCTGGAGTCCGCCGGAGAAGGCCGGGGGCGCGGACCCGGCGACCGTCACGCCGACGGGAGTTTCGCCGAAATCGCGCTCGACCAGCCGCAGGAGCTCGTCCTCGTCCACTGCGCCAGCGGCGCTGACCACCAGGGTCTCCGGCGCATAGAGGGCTGAGCGCCATGCGCCCAGCGTCTCGGGCGTGGACGTCCCGATCGAGGCCGGGGTGCCGAGGATCGGCCGGCCGAGCGGATGGTTTTCGAAGGCGGCCTGCTGGGCGAGTTCGAACACCAGGTCGTCGGGGGTGTCCGCGGCCTCAGCGATCTCCTGGCCCACCACCTGCTTCTCGCGGCGCAGGTCGTCGGGATCGAGGGTGGGATGCTGCACGAGATCGGCCAGCACCTGGAGACCCAGGTCCAGTCCGTGCGCGAGGGCGCGGACCTGGAAGCTGGTGCGCTCGTAGCCGGTGGCGGCGTTGATCTGGCCGCCCTCGCTCTCGATGGCCTCGACGATGTCGCGGGCCGAGCGCGCGCCCGCGCCCTTGAAGACCATGTGTTCCAGGAGGTGCGACCAGCCAGAGCGGGCCTCGTCCTCCGCGCGCGCGCCGCGGCCGGCCACCACCGACAGCGCCACGGTCTGGAGCCCGGGCATGGGATCGCAAACCACCCGCAGGCCGGACGACATCCGGTGGACGGCAGGTCCGCTCATCTCAGCGCTCGGCGAAGTCGCGGATGTAGGCCTTGACCGCCGAGGCCTCGGCGGGAAGCCGGTCGTAGCGCTCCGGGCGGCTGGCGAGGTCCTGCGCCCAGCGCGGCAGGGCCGGCGCGAGGCCCGCGGCGGCCTCCACGTCCTGCGGGAATTTCGCGGGATGCGCCGTCGAGAGCACCACGGCCGGCGCCGCCACCGCCTGGGCCTTGCGCAGCGCCGCCACGCCCACGGCGGTGTGGGGATCGATCAGCTCGCCGCTGGCCTGGAGCGTGGCGCGGAGCGTGGCGCGGATCTCGTCCTCGCCGATCGCCACGCCGCGGAAAAGCTCCCGCAGGGTGGACAGCGCCTGGGGCGGGACCTCGATCGCGCCGGCCTGGGCGAAATGCTGGAAGGCGCGGGCGGTCTCGACCGGATCGCGGCGGACGGCCTCGAAATAGAGCCGCTCGAAGTTGGAAGCGGACTGGATGTCCATGGCGGGCGCGATGGTCGCCGCCACCTCCCCGCGCGCGTAGCGGCCGGTCTCGAAGGCCCGGGCCAGGATGTCGTTGGCGTTGGTGGCCGCCACGATCCGCCGGATCGGCAGCCCCATGCGGCAGGCCACGTAGCCGGCGAAGGCGTCGCCGAAGTTGCCCGAGGGGACCACATAGGAGACCGCCCG